>JANOGQ010000235.1:0-3579 GCA_031406105.1 Lysobacterales bacterium
GGCGGGCGAGGTGTGATTGGCTACTTTGATCCTGTGGCGATTGCCATGCGCGAGGAGCACCTTTACTGGCCTCTGGTGGTCGACCTGGTGACTTTGCGGGCTGAATTTCTGCCATTCCAGCCGGATATTGATAACGCCAACGACCCCTACATCTTCATCCGTGATGTTTTTCTGCAGCGCCGGCTCTACGATATTTTCGATGGCAACCCCCCAGAAACGGATTACGAAGCCCTGCTGGAGGAGTAAGGCGTAAGGCAATGAAAACGGTTAACGCGACAACTACGCCGTTCAGGTGCGGCTGGCACGCGCGGCGGTCCAGACAGACGCCACCTGCAACGCGATGTTGGGCAACGAGCTCTCACGCATTACCGTCCTAGTGGAAATCTTCTTCTCGCTGATGACGAATCGCCAGTACAGAGACCGTTTGGTCATCCTCTATCTCGAAAAGCGCAACATAGCCCCCAGTCCCAAACGGAATGACGAGCTCGCGCAAAAACGGAAGGGAATCATCTGCCTTTCTGCACCCGAAAGGCATCGCCTCAGCGAATTCGTAAGCCTTTTCTATTGCAGCCCGTGCACGGACTGCTGCTTCAAGATCGTTGGCCGCAAGAAAATCAAACACCCGCTCCAGGTCTTTCTGTGCAGCCTCCGTTACACGGAGCCGATAGCTCACTGAGCGCCGCGGTGTTTATCAAGGATTGCATCCAGTGCTGCGAGCGACTCCTCCCTGCTGAAGTATCTGCCGGACTTCCGGGCTGTTTCGCTCGATGCAAAGCCGCGGGCGATAAATTCCTGCTGCGACTTCCGAAACTCAATCTGCTTCACCAGTGAGCTTTCGACGAAGCCGCTCAGTGTTTCACCTTCTCGCAACACGCTCTCAGCTGCCTGCCGCAGCTCAGGGGTCACGCGTAGTGGGGGGATAGTGGCTGACTTCATAGCGCAGGCTCCGCATAGCAATTGCAATTCACTATACGCTTTGTGCTCATCGAAGCCAAGAAGCCGTGAGCCCTTGCGTTGGCACCAAAAGACAGGACACCCACCACTCAAAAGACAGGACACCCACCACTCCAAAGACCAAAAGACAGGACCAAAAGACAGGACACCCACCAAGAAAAAGACAGGACACCCACCACTCCAAAGACCAAAAGACAGGACACCCACCACTCCAAGATGATCAGCCAAATGGTGGGTGTCCGCGCCTTTCCGGTGGCAAACTCCGGATCATCGCCGGTATCGAGGACCCGCCGCTGATCCGCCAGATCCTGAGCCACGTTCAGCAGCGTGATGGCCCGGCTGACTTCGACGCGTGCGGCCCTCCCGGCGCGGCGATTGTGCCTTGATCAGGCCTGAGTTTGGGCTATGGGCCCAAGGGGCGCGCCCGGACGATGGTAGGCAAAAACCAAAGCTGAAGCGAAAACAAGCCAGCAGAGTGTGCATGAACACCTCTGGAAGAGCTCACGAGAAGCGATTGGGCCCCGAATTTGCGGAATTTCCAGGCTCGAATACTTTCAAATTTCTCAAGAAAGGTGCTTAATACTTCTTATGCGCAAACCCATATTGCCCCTACAAGAGGATTGAAAAATGGCACATTCCCAGATCAAGACAGCTTTAGGCAAGTTTGTAATCACCACGGCAATCCTGATTCTGGGCATTTCCAGCATCGAGTCCCAGGCGGCCGGCACCAACCGCGGCGCGAACCTGGGCATAGTCAAAAACGAAATCGCGAAAACGTTGGTCCCGGGCACCCGCTACGACAACATCGTCAATATTGGCTGCGGCTGGGCTTCGGGGGTCAATTTCGTCAGTAGTTATGACTGGCTGACTGTGCTTCCGAAAATCCTTGCGAACCCGTTGGCTGTCTACGAAATCCTTACCGACCCAGCCAACTTCACACCATACCCGAACAAGTACGCGATTCTCGTGAAGGAGGCTCTGGAAGCTCGCGATGGCATTGCCATCAACCTCTTTGACGTGGCCAAGACCGGGCACACTTCGCCCTATGGGGCGTTCGAGATCGATGCGCTGGATGAGATCATCGCTAATGAGTTCGGCGGCCAATTAAGTGGCAACACACTGGTGCTCTATGAGTATGGCCCGCCGGATTTCGTCCGCCTGGTCAGTATGCTATTTGACCGCGACCCCGCCCTTAATCCGATTGCGACGCTGTCGGGAGGTGAGCCCTTGCCACCCGGAACTGCGGCATACGGCGACTCCTACTGGCAAACACGCTTTGCAGCCGAACTCGGGGGTGACCCGGCCGTGATCGATGACGTCCTGGATCGGTACGCCGGACATTTTCTGCCCACTCCAACTGGTGCCACGCCCTACGTCGATGAAACCGACGTGCTCGGGCCGCCCAACAGCAACGACTTGACGGTATCGGACCGCTTTTTCGCGAGCTACGCGCGTGATTACGACCGCCTGCTCGGAAACGCTTACGGGCGCTACGGCGACAAGGTCGACATCATCGCGATCGGCAACGAAAACGTCTTCGAAGGTGGACCGAATTTCCGCCAGTACGGCAATAGCGCACTGGCCAATTCGAACGCAGCCTACGTGTGTGGCTTTTTCCCCACGTTCTTCGGCTGCAGGCCGGACACGCTGCAAACGAACCTCGGCATTGACGAAGGCTTCGTGCACCCGTTTGCGGACAGGATCGAGGAGCTTGCACTGGACTACACACGGAAGATGAACAAGCAGGCTCGGAAGAAGGGCGTCACGCTGATCAACGCTTACGAGCTTTTCGCGGGGCATCACTCCAGGTTCGACGACCCGACATCACCGGCCTATGTCCCGGACGATCCGACGTACTGGGCATATATGGCCGAGATCAACGCACTCGGCAACGAGGTGGTCGCGGATGTCATGCTGCATATTCTCAGCAGTGGCAAAAAAATCTATCACCGAAAACACAGCGACACGTTTCTTGATCGGGCGCTGGAAAGCGAGTTCGATGGCGTAATCGGTTATTAGAGGTCAGTGAAAGTAATAGGGAAAGTTAAGACACCCATGAAGTTTTGGAAGGAAAGTAAAGACACCCATGAACTTTCTGAAGGCGATGACACTCGCCAACGCCCAGGCCGGGGCGCTGCACAAGCCGATCCTGTTGATGCTGTCGGGCGCCGACCGCCTGGTCGACCTCGCAGCCCCGGCCCGCTGGGCGGCAAGCGCCCCGGCCCGGTTGGTCGAACAAGTGACCTGGGAAGGGTTCTATCACGAAATGTTTAACGAGCCCGGTAAGGACCAGGTCAGGGACAGGACGCTCGCCTGGCTGTGCGAGAACTTGCCGCAAGCGGCGGCTCCTGTCGTCTGAAGTGCGGTCTGCTGGAGCACGGCTTCTTGCGTGTGAAGTGCGAGGGCTGCCGGCACGAACACCTCGTTGCATTTTCGTGCAAGCGCAGAGGGTTCTGCCCCAGCTGCGGGGCGCGGCGCATGGTGGAGTCGGCTGCCCACCTGGTCGATCACGTGTTCCCCGAAGTGCCGGTGCGTCAGTTCGTCCTGACTTTTCCGTTTCCGCTGCGATTCCTGCTGGCGGCCGAGCCCAAAGCCCTGACCGAGGTGCTGGCCGTGGTACAGCGC
>JANOGQ010000248.1:0-3558 GCA_031406105.1 Lysobacterales bacterium
ACGTGACCATCACCCTGGACGTCGAGCTGACCAAGAAGGCGGAGAAGGCGAAGGCGGCTCCCAGCCCGAAGAAATGAGCGAGGACGAGCTTTTCGCCCTCGCGGACGAGCTGGCTGACGACGACTACGTGTCGGGGCGGCGCCCCTTCCCGCGCCCGCTCTTGGTCGACGAGGCAGCAGATCTGGCGCTGGCGCTCTCATTCGAGGTAGACCGCGGCGCCGCGGCGCGCGCGCAGGCAGCGGCGCGGAAGCCGACACGTATAGCCGCGATCTGCCCTGGGCATTCAATCGCAAAGAAGCCAAGGATCACGGCGAAGGGGGTATGATCGTGGGTGCAGCCTTGCAGGGCCGTGTGCTGGTCATAGACGATGTGATTTCGGCGGGTACTTCAGTACGGGAATCCATCGATCTGATCCGCGCTGCGGGCGCGACCCCGGCCGGTATTGCCATTGCCCTGGACCGGCAGGAGCGCGGCAGGGGCGAGCTTTCTGCTGTGCAGGAAGTGCAGGGCGAATTCGGCGTGCCCTGCATCGCCATTGCCGGTCTTGATGACTTGCTGAGCTACTTGCAGGCACATAAGAACCAACCGGGGCTTGAGGGTGCCGACCTCAAAGCCCTGCAAGAGTATCGTGAACAATACGGAACCTGAGGAATTTAGCCATGAAAACCTGGATCACATGCGTCCTGGCAGTCCTGTTTCTGTGTAGTGCCAACCTGGCATTCAGCCAACAGAACAAGCCGTCTGCGGGCAAGGTTTATCGCTGGGTAGACGAACAGGGCAACGTGCACTACAGCGCAACACTGCCACCGGATTTCAAAGACAAGAAAGCCGATGTGCTGGATGACCAGGGTCTGACCCGCGAAACCGATATCAGCCTGGTGCCACCACCACCGGCAGCAGTCAATAAAGGGCCTGTCAAGGGTGAGCTGCCGGTGGATAAATCCGGCATGAAACGCCCCGAACCCTTGTACAGCGAACCGGAAGTACGGAGGCAGACAGATGCTCTGCTGGTGCTGCGTTATCGCTCCGAGGATGAAATCAAGGATGCGCTGGACGTCGAAGTGCGCCAGCTAGCCTATGACGGTAATCTGTTGAGCACTTCACTTAAAAGCCTGGAAGCGGCCTATGAGGGCAATCTTAACGAACTGGCTAACCGGCAGCGGGCTGGCGTGGATATCCCGCCAGAGGAGCTCAAGGCAATCGAAAATCTCAAACACAGGATGGCTCTCAATGAGAAGGACGTGCAGGATATCCAGGCTCGTGAACTGAAGATCCAGCAAAAATTTGCAGCTGACCTGGAACGATATCGTTATCTGGTCGGGAAAGCGGCAGAAGAACAACTCTGACCATGATCAATCGCTGTCCACCGCAATAACGGACTGAAACCATTCCAATGTACACCCGCTGCCAGGGCTGCCATACCGTACACCCGGTCAACGCCACTCTGCTGGCGCGTGCCAGGGGTCAATATCGTTGTGGCCGTTGCCAGAAGCTGGCCAATGCACTGGATGCCCTGTTTGATGAATGGCCCAGTGCCGGTGATCCGCTGGTGCCACAAGGCGAGCCACCGGTTCTGGGTGGCACAATAGCGCTGGAAAAGGTTGATGACAGCGAGCTCTCGCCGGAAGAAGCTGCATTGCTGGCTGATACTCCAACACCAGGCGAGCCCTCAGGCAGCAAAGGCCCCTGGCTGCGGCTGACCTGGATTACGCTGGGACTGATACTGTTGCTGGGCAGTGTGTACACCGCGGGTACGTATTTCGGCAAGATCCATATTGATCGGGCGGTGGTGGAAGAGTCGCTGGTGAAGATGGGCGTGAAAAGTGCTGCGCCCGAGCAGCCGTTCCGGGATTCCGCCAGTATCGAGCTGGTGAGCCGTGAAATGCTCAGCCACCCTTCCCGGCCACGCGCACTGCTGCTCAATGCCACCATTGTCAATCGCGCGCCGCAAGCGCAAGCGTATCCGGAAATTCAGGTGCGCCTGTTCAACCTGGAAAATGCGGTGATCGGTGAGCGCCGCTTCCGTCCCACCGATTACCTGACCAGTACGTCTGCCATGCGCAATGGCATGACACCCGGCGCCTACCTGCGATTCTCCCTGGAGATGCTGGATCCGGGCGACCGTGCCGTGGGCTTTGAGCTCGAATTTCATTGATGCCAGAAAGCTGCAATAAATTTGCGCCAGAACGGTAGGCAAATCAGGTGGCCTTTGTGGTAGGGTTACATTCCCTGATCGAAATCACATTCCCCCACATAAAAATATAAAGTCGACTACGCACTACATGGCTACTGAAACTGATCACAGCATTCCACTCCGACAAAAAGTACAACTTGCGATTCGGCGCTACCTCGAAGACATGGGCGATTGCCAGGCAGAGAGCCTCTATCAGACCCTTTTGTCCGAAGTTGAGCCACCGTTGATCGAAGAGGTGCTGCGCTACACGCACGGTAATCAGTCGCAGACTGCCCGTATTCTGGGCATCACACGCAACACCTTACGCACCAAGCTGAACCGGTATGATATACCGGTGAGTAATGGTCGCTACGGCTGAGCACAGCCAGGCAACCATTTAAAAAGCACTGATAAATTCATCCCTGAATTTTCAGAGCACGCAAAACAGAAAATGTCATTTTTGTTTTGCTTCATTTTTAATGATTTACAATCATCAAAAATGGCAGCACTTCCTTGTGCCGCAGCAACTTTGAATAAATCAAAGTCGCCTCGAAAGCTTTCAAGGGGCCTGTGCCTCACCGGTTCCAGGTTTGAATTCATTTGCAGTTTTCCGGGAAGACACAGCGCATGAATGAACATTCGCTAAGGGATCAACGCTGGGCGCTGATCAGCGTTTCCGATAAATCCGGCTTGCTGGAGCTTGCCAGTCAGTTGCTGGAGCTGGGTTTTGCTTTGCTCAGTACCGGCGGCACGGCCCGTTCACTGGCGGAGGCTGGCCTGGCGGTCACCGAAGTTTCTGATTACACCGGCTTTCCGGAAATTATGGCCGGACGCGTCAAGACCCTGCATCCGCGCATCCATGGCGGATTATTGGGACGGGCTGAAACTGATGATGCGGTGATGGCTCAGCATGATATCCCGCGCATCCAACTGGCCGTCATCAACCTCTACCCTTTTGCAGCCGTAACGGCGAATCCGGACTGCAGCCTGCAGCAGGCCATCGAGAATATCGACATCGGTGGCCCGGCGATGGTGCGCTCAGCAGCCAAGAATCATGCATCGGTGGGCATTGTAAGCAGTCCGGATCAATACCCGCGCTTGCTGGAACAACTGAAACGCGGCCACGGCGAACTCAGCGATGCCTTCCGCTTTGAGCTGGCCATCGCCGCCTTCAACCGCATCGCTCAATATGATGCTGCAATTGCCAATTACCTGTCGGCGCTCGAACCTGCTGGCGGACATAAAAAGCAATTTCCGCATCAACTCAATCAATGCTTCAGCAAGATCATGGATTTGCGCCGATGCCTACCCACAGCATGAGCCACAGCGTATTTTCGACGTATTCCGGCAACACGGTCGCCGTGAGATGCCGCCAGGTATCCCCA
>JANOGQ010000255.1:0-11827 GCA_031406105.1 Lysobacterales bacterium
GCGCTGGTGCCGTGGCCATGGTGATTTTTGCCTGGTTTGGCGCCACCATCCTGGAAGACGGGCGGCGCCTGCAGCTTGAAGACCCCAATATGATTTTTGCGCATTACTGCGGGAAGTGGATCGGGTTGTTCTTTGAATGGTTTGTGCCGGCCCTGATGTTCCTGGTGGTATCGATCATGCTCTCCGGGGCGGGCGCCACGGTGAGCGAATACTACGGCGCAGACCCCAATATCGGCCGCATCGGCATGGCCATCGCAACGCTGCTCACAGTCCTGTTGGGCCTGAAGAAGCTGGTGCATATCATCGGCGCCATTGGGCCAGTCATCATTGCCTTCACGATGTGCGTAGGACTGATCAGCATCGCGCAGAATCCGGGCGGCCTGGCAACAGCTGACGAGGTGCTAAAAACAATCGAGGTTCCCGGCGCCGCTTCCAACTGGGTGTTTTCCGGAATCCTCTACGGTGCATTTTCCCTGGTTGGCCTGATGCCGTTCATCGCCGGGATGGGCAAACAGGCCCGGAGCAGCACCGACACGCTGTGGGGCGGAATATTCGGTGGCGTAACTTTCCTCCTCGGCGGCATGATCCTGAGCACCGGACTGCTGGCCAATATTGGCGAGGTTTATGACAAGCAGGTCCCGTCACTGGTAATTGCATCGAGCATCCTGCCACTGGTGGCCTCGGTCTTTGCTGTCATGTTGCTTGCCGCCATGTACACCACCGCGGTGCCCATGCTATGGACCGCCTGCAACCGCATTACTTCGGACGAGAACAGCAAGAAGTACAAGATCGGCGCGCTCATACTGATCATCATCTCCTGCTTTGGCGGGCAACTGCAATTTGGCAAGATGGTGGGCACCGTCTACCCGGCGACCGGCTACATGGGCCTGTTGCTGATTGCCGGGATGATCTACACCAGGTATCTGCGCACTATCAGCTTAAAGTAGCGTTTTGCTGGCTGAAATGATCTGTTTAAGCGGCAAATCAGTTTCAAATCGAGGAAGAAACGTAATTCTTACAGGAACTTGTGTAGGTCCGACCCCTTGATGTCCCAGAGCTCACGAGTGGCGACAGATCGAAAGTTGCATCAGGCTTCAGCGACCTGGTGATCAAGATGCGCTACCAATTCAGGGGGCAGATTAAGGCGATGGGCCAATACCTCCAGATAGGCGCGTTCAGCAGGGTGATCGATATCAATAGCAATCCGCGAGACCATATACACTTCAGAGGCCTGTTCAATGCCTTGTATGCCTGCTACCAGCGCATCAACGTCAACGGGTTTGCGCAGTGCGTCAAATACAAAAGCTTTGCTCTGAGAATCCAGCGACATTTTTTCGACTCGCTCAAAGATGGCTGTTTGTTCCTGCCCATCTACATGGCCATCGGCTTTAGCCGCAGCGATCATGGCAGTGACCAAGGTCAGGGAGAAATTCTGGCTTACAGATTTACTGGCCGTTTGCGGCAGGGAGCGCGGGTCAATATTGTTCAGGTCAGCCGGGGTGACAACAGGGGCAGTTTGAACCTGCTTGCCTTGCTGCCAGTTTTGGTACGCTTTTAACGCCATCGCACCGGCTGCGGCAGCACCGCCGTAACCGACAGCGCCCCCGGCCATTTTGCGCATTTTTTTATTGCCCATCAGTAATCCCAGCAAGCCGCCGACAGCGGCTCCTTTGCCAAAACCGCCACCCAGCATATCGCCGAGGGGCTTGTCGCCCTGGGCGCTGCTACTAGCAGTGTGATCCGGGCGGGTTGAACCCATAAACTGCTCAAGCAACTTGTTTACATCCACTGTGTACACCCTCTGGGTTGAATTTCATTTGTAAATTGGTTGGTTCATGACCGCCTCAGCCAGCTCTTGGCTTTTGGCTTTTGGTTTCTGGCACCGCAACAGAATACCCTTAGCGGCCACCTCTATGCAAAGTCCTAACAACAAGCCGTGGATCAGTCCGACCCCTTGATGTCCTTGATGTCTTGGTTGGCGTACTGGCCAATTTTACCAATAAATGTAACCGTCTCGGCCTTCCCCTTCGTCATTCTGCTTCCCTCAAAGCCAACTAGAATCGCTTTGCCCGCGTGCCGTTGCCAGGTCTATCATGAGCGCCCGCATATTGAAAACCGCAGGAGGATGGTCATGCACAAAAATCAAAGATTCCACATTACAAACGTCAATTGGATTAAGGCAGCCGGGTTTAACGGCATTGTACTAAGCGGCATTGTAATGGCCGGTAGCGTAATGCTGCTTGCGGCCAGACCTGCAGCAGCTCAGGAAAATGCACCCCCTTTTAACGAACGGCCAGCAACTGCTAACGTTGTCATGTCGACGAGCAGCGGCAAGTACGACGGCTCCTATTCGTTAAGCGCGGTGGCGCGTGTCTGCGGCGAAGTGCCCGCTGAAATGAATTTCGCCGGCGTGCCTGCTTTTGGCGTGACCCTGTATCCGGACAGCGGTATGGGTGAGTTGACGGATGTTACGTTCGACTCCAAACAACTGGTCGGCGGCGTTACGACCTCAGCGACTTTCTTTTTATCCGTTCTCGTACAATCACCGGCCATCGGCAGCCCTTCCGCCTATGTGCTGGACACCTCGAAACCGAAGATGCGGGGAACTGCCGTGCTGACCTATCCCGAGGCGGGCTCCTTGCAACTGCAGGTTAATGGTGTCAACGATATGGGTGAGACCATAGAACTGGAGCTCACCTGTCTGCCGAGAAGTCCGGCATTGTGAACAACCGCCGAAAGGTGGCTTTTTCTTCATGGCAGTTGATGGAACAATGCCGTTTCCGCTTCTGCACGCGGCACGATTCGCCACTGCCCAGGCTCGAGGCCACCTAAATCAAGATTGCCGGTGCGGCTGCGGTGCAAACCAAGCACGCGGTTGCCGGTGGCTGCGAACATGCGTTTGACCTGATGGTATCGGCCCTCGATCAAGCTCAACCGTGCATGCCGGGCATCGATGACTTCCAGCTTTGCCGGCGCCAAGGGTGTGCGATCGCTTTTCAGCAACAAGCTGCCGCTGCTGAACAGTTCGATTTCATCGCCGCGTATGTCTTCAGCCAATTCCACCTCATAGATTTTTGGTAATTCGCCTTTCGGTGAAATGATGCGATGCAGAAGCTGTCCATCATCGGTAAGCATCAATAAACCGGAAGTATCCCGGTCAAGACGGCCGACCGTGGACAACACCGGATTGCGATAGCGGTATCGCTCAGGCAGCAAATCGTAAACGACGCGACCCGGATCTTTGGTGGAACAGGTGTAGCCAATCGGCTTATTGAGCAGAATCAATACGCCCTGCGCCGGGTCCAGCGGCTGTTCGTCAACCAACAGCTCGTCATGATCCACCTCGTCATCAACTCCAACCGTGCTGCCGTCCCGGCGCGTCAGCCAGCCGTTTCTAATCAGCTGGCTAACTTCCTTGCGCGAGCCATAACCGAGCCTGGCCAAAAGTTTGATCGGCTTCAAGGTAATGCCTTCAACGCGGTTACCACGCTCAGCCGCGCGGGCCTCACGCGCTTGGCCATCGGGAAATGATCAGAGCGGAAGAAATAGCCGGCCGCCGGTTTTGGATCCGGTGAATACACTATATCCCACTGTTTGGCGGTGGCAGTTAGTTGGTCGAGCAATTCCAGTTGAGCATCGCCGCAGATGGTGAAATTACGGGCTGGGCCGCCAATGGGGAGCGCATCCCTATTGGGCACAGCAACGGTCTTGCCGAGGGAGTATAGCGGATTACTGGCGTAAGACTCCGGGCCCAGCAAGGCCCTTTCTTCAGCCGTCAGCGCTGTCGGCTGATTGACGAAGCCGCGGATTCGGGTGCTCCAGCAGTCCCCCCGCAATGAGCACAGGAAACCAGGCCTGCCCCACTCTTTGTGGGACTTGCTGAAGAGGGATCCCACTCGCCACGCGCACGGTGGTTTATACTTTCCGTCCACCGCACAACAAGCAAAAATCAATGACCATCAAGCACCGCCTCGTGGTGATGAATTTCCTGCAGCTCTTTGTATGGGGCGCATGGCTGATTTCCCTCGGTGGCTACATGATCGTCACTCTCGGGTTCACCGGTGGCCAGGTGGGCAGCATTTACGCCACCATGGGCATTGCCTCCCTGTTCATGCCTGCGGTGTTGGGTATGGTGGCCGACCGTTGGGTCAATGCCGAACGGGTACTCGGGGTATGCCACCTCGTGGGTGCCGCCTCGATGCTCATGGCCTCGACCGTGAGCGACTTCGGCTCGATGTATTTTCTCATGCTGCTAAACGCCATGGCCTACATGCCCAGCATCGCGCTGAGCAATGCGGTGTCCTACATGGTGCTGGAAAAACACGGCTATAACATCATCACCGACTTTCCACCGATCCGTGTGTGGGGCACCATCGGCTTCATTGCAGCCATGTGGACCGTGGATCTGTTTGGCTGGACCATCAGCCATTTGCAGTTTTATGTAGGGGCCGCAGCAGCGTTGCTGCTGGGCCTGTATGCCTTCACCCTGCCCGCCTGCCCCCCGGCGCGCGCAAGCCGGGGCGGCTCGCTGGCTTCAAAACTTGGCCTGGATGCGCTGGTTTTGTTCAGGCAAAGGAAAATGCTGGTATTTTTCCTCTTCGCAATGATGCTGGGTGCAGCACCGCAGATCGGCGCTTCGTTCGGCCAGCCCTTTCTGTATGACTTTTCAACGCTCTATCCCGACTCGTTCGCGGTCAGGCATCCGGGCTTGCTGATGTCCGTTTCGCAGATATCCGAAACCCTGTTTATCCTGTCGATACCCTTTTTCCTGCTGCGGTTCGGAATAAAAAAAGTGATGCTGATGAGTGCATTTGCCTGGGCCTTGCGCTTTGGTTTTTTCGGGCTTGGCAACCCCGGTACCGGCATGGTCTTCCTGGTGCTGTCGATGATCATTTACGGCATGGCGTTCGACTTTTTTATTATTTCCGGCTCGCTGTTTGTGAAGAACGAGGCACCCGGCAACATGGTGGCCAGCGCCCAGGGCTTGTTCATGCTCATGACCAACGGGGCGGGAGCCTTTGTGGGAGGAATGGTTAGCGGCGCTGTAGTGGATTACTTTACCGCCGATGGCGTAAAAGATTGGCCCGGTATCTGGTTTACCTTTGCCACCTACTCCCTGGTGTTGGGCCTGGTCCTGGCATTCCTTTTTGACTACAAGCATGCTGCAAACAAGCTCAAGACCATTGCACACTAGTGGACTGTAACAGTCAAAGCGGGATTAGCATGGCGAAGGGATGGCGGTGTCTGGGGCCGGTCTGGAGTGAGGTCGATAGCCACAGCTATCGGCCGAATGAAGACCAAGCCAGATGCCGTCAGACCGAGCCAGGCGCTTGCGATTTGGCTGTTACAGTCCACTAGTCAGGACCAGACCCATGGGATATGTAGAAATTCTTGCCTTGCTCATGGTTGCCGCCGCCGTAGTGCTGGTGGTAAAAGGCTGGGACGTTCGCCTGGTGCTGCTGGGTGCCGCGCTGGCCATCGCCGCAGTGGCCGGCGATGTGCCGCTGATCCTGCGCGAATTTCTAGCCACCTTCTCGAATGAAAAATTCGTGGTGCCCATCTGCACCGCTATGGGCTTCGCTTACGTGCTCAAGCACACGGGTTGCGACCGGCACCTGGTGAAGCTGCTGATGGACCCCTTGCGTCACTTTCATGTGCTGCTGGTCCCCGGTGTTATAGCCAGCGGTTTTATAGTCAACATACCGCTGGTGAGCCAAACCAGCACTGCCGTGTGCCTCGGCGCTGTGGTGGTCCCGCTGATGCGTGCGGCGGGCTATTCGATGGCAACCATCGGTGCCTGCCTGTTGCTGGGTGCGTCCATCGGTGGTGAATTGCTCAATCCCGGCGCGCCTGAACTGCTCACCGTGTTCAAAGAAACTGGCGTACCCACGACCCTGATCGCCAGTGAGTACATTCCGCCGCTGCTGTTCACCCATTTGGCCATCGCAGCGGGTGTGTTCTGGGCCTTGAGCTTTTGGTGGGAGCGCAAAGCAGGCCGCGCACTGCCCACAGATTCGGAGAACAACCTCGCGGGCACAGCACCGGCGCAGCAACTTGCTTCGCCGTTCTTTGCCGACCAGTCAGCTAGCAGTGGCAATGGTGCAGATGTCGAGCCAGGCCGTATCAACTGGCTCAAAGCCATGGTCCCGTTCGTGCCACTGGTGCTGCTGTTTGCAGCCGCGCCGCCATTTAACTTCATCGACATACCCGACGCCTGGGTGATTGCACCCCTGCCGGACGGCTCACGTAACCCGGCCTACAGCAGCCGGCTGATCGGCCTGGCCATGCTGGTCGGCGTGCTGGCCGCAGCAGTGGCCACGCCCAGCAAGGCGCGTGACAGCGTCAAGGAATTCTTTGCCGGGGCAGGCTATGGATTTGCCAATGTCGTTAGCCTCATCGTGACCGCCAACTGCTTTGGCAAGTCTATCCAGGCGGCAGGGCTGGCAGATGCGTTGGGAAATCTCATCGAGCAAGTGCCGGGCCTGATCAAGCCCCTGGCCGCGTTTGTGCCGCTGATCTTTGCCGCGATCAGCGGCTCGGGCATGGCCAGCACGCAAAGCCTGTATGGCTTCTTTCACGACCCGGCGGTCGCACTCGGTCTGGACCCGGTAGACATAGGCGCATTGGTCTCGCTAGGCAGTGCTGCGGGTCGCACCATGTCACCCGTTGCCGCAGTGGTTTTGATGTGCGCTGCGCTCACTCAAACCAATCCGTTCACGCTGGTTCGGCGTGTCGCGATACCGCTGCTGACCGGCATGACGGTGGTGGTGTTGCTGCAATTATAAATGGGGCAATGAAACCTCAACCCAAATAGTCAGCCTTTTGGGTTGTATTTATGGCTCAGAAGACCGCTCAAATACCTCCTTGCCATCCACCATTGTCATCACTACTTCTGTTTTATGAATGTCCATTGCAGGAATGGTGAACAAATCCTGAGAAAGCACAACCAGATCAGCAAACAAGCCAGGAACCAGTTTGCCTTTCTGTTTTTCATCGAATGATGCATAAGCGCTGTTGACCGTATATGCGCTCAGGGCTTCGGCTACAGTGATGCGCTGTTCGGGTACCCATCCCTCAGGTGGTTGTCCGTCCATGGTTTTCCGGTTCACTGCACTGTGCAGGCCGCGCATGGGATTTCCAGAAATACAGGCGGGCCAGTCGGACCCATAGACCAGTGTGGCGCCGTTCTGCAACATGGATTGCCAGGCGAAAGAGCGTGGCAATCTTTCTTCTCCAACCGCTTTGCTCCAAACGTCGAGAGTGCCGGGGTCTGCATGAATAGGCTGCATGGACGGCAGAACACCGAGCTTTGCGAAACGCGGAATATCATCTGCCTGTATCTGCTCGATGTGTTCAATACGATGCCGTCTTTTTAATGTGTCTCCCCGCTGCGAAGCTTCGCTGATCGCGAGCTCATAAGCATTTAAAGACTCTCTTACAGCCAGGTCTCCAATAGCATGGGTGTACAACTGAAAGCCTTCTATATCCAAACGCGAAACAAGCTGCCTGTATTGATCAACCGGAATACTCCAGTTGTGCGCCTGCATCCGGTCGTCCACCGGGATGTCACTATAGGGATCCAGCATAATGGCTGTATGCGATTCGATCACACCATCTACCATGAATTTGATTGCCTGTCCTTTGAGCCAGGCAGGATCCGTGGGATTGTTTTTGATTTCAATAAAATCAGCGATCTCCTGTTCTGTGGTTTCAGCCCCTACACTGAAGCCCATCGCGAAGCGCAGGGTCAGTTCTTTGTTCTCATACAAAGTTTGGTACAGGCTGTATTCCTCCACATCACCATTTGCGTTCTGCATGCTGGTGATGCCCAAAGATGCAACATACTTCATGCCCTGGCGCAGAGCACTTAATTGCTCTTCGCGGGATGCTTCGGGAACAACTTCAGAAACCAGTGACTGAGCGCCTTCAAGGAATGCGCCTGTGGGCTCGCCGTTTGCATCTTTGACAATTTCCCCGAAACCGGTGTATCGGGTGTCGCGGTTGATACCCGCCAATTCGAGTGCTTTGGAATTAGCAAGGCCTGTATGCCCATCGTATGCTCTGAGGAACACAGGACGATCAGGTACCAGGCTGTCGAGGTGTTTCTTATTGGGCATCCCGCCTTCAAAAAATCCGTACTTCCAGCCTCTGCCGGTGAGCCATTGCTTGTTGGGATTCTTCTGCGCGAAATCCAGAATAACTTCGTTCATTTCTGACAAGTTGGTTGTGGCCAGCAGATCCACTGAAGAAAGGATCATGGAGCCCGAGAGAAAATGAATATGTGCATCGTTGAAACCGGGTGTCACCAGTTTTTTATTCAGCTCGATCACCTTGGTACTGTCACCGATCAGTTTTTTAATTTCTTCATCAGTGCCTGTGGCCATCACCCTGTTACCAGCAATGGCAATTGCCTGAACAAAAGTAGTAGCAGATTCTCCTGTCCAGATCTTGCCGTTGAGCAGTGCAGTGTCTGCCTCGGCAGCGGACAGGGTATTGCCGGCAAAGATCAAAACCACCCAGCACGAGACGATCAGAAATTTTGCATTGTTCATGTTTTTATTGAGAAGTTTATCGATACCAAAATATACAGTAAATGTGAGGCAGCAATGTTGCGAATTTATTCCAATCTTGAGCTTAGGAGGGATAAAAGCCCTTTTTCAAAGACTCAAATTTTATCGGCCAGACTGCTTACCCAGCTTTTCACACCGATGAGTGTAAATCATTCAAAATGAGGCAAAACAAAGATGACATTTTTAGTCAATATTCTTTGTTGGTCGTGCTCTGATGCTTCAGGGATGAATTAATCAGAGCTTCCTTAGATCATACTGGGCAACACAACAGACCGGTTGCGCCTGCTCCAGGTTTTCCAGAGTATCGCCAGGAAAAGCAGATTCAATCCCAGGCCGAGAAATCCATGTTCCGGCCCCAGCATGCTGGTATTTTCAACGCCAAGCGCTCCCTTGAGCTCGCCATCACCGAACAAAAAATAAGCACCGGCATTCCAGATGCCATGGCTGAAACTGCTGACAAGCAAGGAACCTGAAAGATCACGCATGATTGCCCAAATGGCAGCAATCACAACGGCGTTGATCAGCAATACCAGGGCCTGAACAATGGGCAGTGAAAATTCCTTGCTGAGAAAAACCTCCGGCGCATGCCATATTGAAAATGCAATACTAGTCAAAATGACCACCGTCGATTTGTTCAAGCCGGCATCGCTGAATGCCGCCCACAGCCAGCCGCGGAAAAAACCTTCTTCGGTAACGATGGCAACCACGAAGGTGAAAACGGCGATGATTGCCATTTCCCGAACCATTGCCTGCCAATCCGGATCGGTCAGGGTGATTTGCCCGGAACCCCAGGCAATAACAGACAAGGTCCCCATCACCAGCACCGGAAAAAGAAAAGCGAGAACGTACCCTTTCGCAGTTCCAAAGGTATATCCGACTTTTCGACGCGGATAACGGTAGAGCGCCCAAAAAACAATAATCAAGAGGAAAAGCGGAAGCACGGTATTCACGCCGGACAGACCGGAAGCCACCATAGCGCCAGTCAGCATGACGGCTAACAGGCTTGCGGATGCTGCCCCGGCAAAAGATGTTTTCATCTGACTTGCTCAATGTGGCTTGCGAGCATTCTGTCGGCCCAGCCCGTGCTATGCGCATGTCATAAGTCATTGCTGACAAGCAATGAGCACCGTGCATGGCCTTGAAGATTGCGGCTAACGGATTGACCTGGCTGCTCTCGCCGGCACTTTATGGCAGCTGGTTCGGGGTGCGGGAAGCGCAGCTGGACTCACAGGCTGAAGCTGCAGGCCAGAGTTGCATGCCGAAGCTGCAGGCCCGAGACCTGGGCCAGAGCTGCGGCCAGAGTTACGGCCGGAGTTGCGGCCGGAGTTGTGGCCAGAGTTGCGTGTGGGGCAGTGCAGCGAGACTCGTATATCATGAGCATGGGAGAGAGACTGGAGCATTCCATGCCAAGCGATAACAGCGCCAACCCGTCCTGGTCTTCGCGACCGGCGTTTTATCTGGCCAGCATTGGTGCTGCCGTCGGCCTGGGAAGCATCTGGCGATTGCCCTACCTGGTCGGCTCCAGTGGTGGTAGTGCCTTCATCGTGGTCTTCGTACTGGCCTGCCTGCTGATTGCCACGCCCTTGCTGGTGGCGGAGTTTGCCATCGGACGCAGATCGCAGCGCTGCCCTGCAGATGCTGCCGGCATCGTGGCCCTGCAATCCGGCCTGGCGCGGGGATGGAACGCGATTGGTATCATCGGCACCGTCGCGGTATTTGCCGTCATGTCCTACTACACCGTGGTTGCCGGCTGGGTGCTGGCCTACACCTGGAAATGCGCCAGCGGCGCCCTGTCCGGCCAGTCCAGGGAAGACATTGCCTCCGTGTGGCAGGGTTTTCTTGCAAGCCCCCTCGAGATCGGCGCCTGGCACCTGCTGTTCCTGTTAATGGTAGCCTGGATTTCAGCGCGGGGCGTGGGGCGTGGCATCGAAGTTGCCACCAAAGTGCGCGCGCCGGTGTTACTGGTGCTGCTGATCATCCTCGCGACTTATGCCCTGGCGACGGGAGATGTACGGCAGGGCCTGGATTTCGCGTTTTCTCCCGACATCAAGGCCATCACTCCAGCGGTGGTGCTGGCGGCGGTGGGGCAGGCATTTTTTGCTACCGGGGTTGGCCTGGCCATGATGCTGGCATACGGGGCCTACGTGTCCAAAGGAACATCCCTGGTGCGCTCGGCGCTGGCGACCACGGGTTCTATCCTGCTGGTGTCCCTGCTGGCAACCCTGATGATTTTTCCGCTGGTCTTTCAGTACGGAATGGACCCGGCGCAGGGGCCCGAACTGGTGTTTGATGTATTGGCTACCGCGTTCGCCGAAATGCCGGGTGGCCGCCTGTTCGGCACACTGTTTTTCGTGCTGCTGGTTTTCGCGGCACTGACTCCTTCACTTGCGGGCATGGAGCCGGTGGTGGCATGGCTGCAACAGCATTGGCAACTGCCGCGGGGCAGGGCCGTGGCAGTGAGCATCGGCGCCGCCTGGATGCTGGGTATCGGCACGGTATTGTCGTTCAATGTCTGGTCCGGCTGGCACCCGCTGGGCTTCGTGCCCGCATTTGCCGACAAAACCTTTTTTGAAGTGCTGGACTTCATTTCATCCAATATTCTGCCGGCGCTCGGAGCACTGCTGACCAGCGTGTTCATGGGCTGGCGCCTTTCGCGTGCGATCGTGAACGAGGAGCTCGCCGAGACCACGCCATTTGCACGCAAGCTGTGCGTCTGGCTGTTGCGTTATGTCTGCCCCATTGCCATTACCACGATGCTGATCTCAGCGCTGGCCACAGTGTAAACGCCGGCCATGTGCTTTCCCCATCAGAGCCTGAAACGACTGCGCAAACACACACTGCCCGGTGCGCCCCGCCCATCGATGCGGCGTTGCTCGTCGTCGCCACAGAGCGGGCTATGTCTCCTCCTCGCGCCTTGCCTCGATGGGCGATCCATCACCCGGATCAGTACAGCTCTGGCTGTTACAGGTGATTAGTTTCGACCAGATTTCCCTTTGGTTGAACTACCGGGGCTGGGTGAATGAGCCTGGCCAGTTCATGGCGCAAGCGCGCAGAAAGCTGGTATCCTAGTCAACAAATACGAATACTTATTGAATCACATGCAGTAGTTCGAAATAAAACAATGAAGTGGTGTGAATTAGTGGGCGTCTACCAATGTTCCAGCACACAATGCAGTCTTATCGCCAGTGTTCTGAAGGCTGTTACAGTATTCGGACTTACCCTGGCACTTAAGGCTGCCTATGAGCGGGCGGGATTGC
>JANOGQ010000262.1:0-1868 GCA_031406105.1 Lysobacterales bacterium
GTGGGCTCATCCAGCAGCAATACATTGCCACCCGCGCGTAAAACCTTGGCCAGGTGCAAGCGGTTACGTTCACCACCCGACAGATCTTTCACGCGCTTCTGCTGATCACCACCGCGGAAATTGAATTTGCCAACGTAAGCGCGGGATTGAAGCTTGAAGTTGCCTACCGTAATGATTTCCTCGCCATCCGCAACTTCTTCCCAAACTGTGCGATCGCCATTGAGGCTGTCGCGACTTTGATCGACGTAGGCCAGCTGCACCGTCGGTCCCACGGTTACAGTGCCCTGATCGGGCTGTTCTTCGCCAGCAATCATGCGGAAGAGAGTGGATTTGCCCGCACCATTACCGCCGATGACACCGACTATGGCGCCAGCAGGGATCTTGCAGCTGAGCTTGTCAATCAACAGCCGATCGCCATAGCCTTTGCTGACCTGATCCAGTTCGATGACCTGGCCGCCCAGGCGTGGGCCGGGTGGGATAAAAATTTCATGTGTTTCGTTACGCTGCTGGTAACTTTGTGCGCTCAGCTCTTCAAAGCGTTGCAGTCGCGCCTTGCTTTTGGCCTGGCGGCCTTTGGGGTTGGCCCGCACCCACTCCAGCTCGGATTGTATGGATCGTTGCCGAGCCTGTTCTTTGCCGGCTTCCTGCTGCAGGCGAGCATCTTTCTGCTCAAGCCAGGAGGAGTAATTGCCTTTCCAGGGTATGCCATGGCCCCGGTCCAGCTCGAGTATCCATTCAGCGGCATTGTCGAGGAAATATCGGTCGTGGGTGACTGCCACCACAGTACCGGGGAATTCAGCTAGATAACGTTCCAGCCAAGCCACCGATTCGGCATCCAGGTGGTTGGTGGGTTCGTCCAGCAATAACATGTCGGGGTTGGACAAAAGTAATCGGCAAATGGCGACCCGGCGCCGTTCGCCGCCAGATAAATGCGCCACTGAGGCATCCCACTCCGGCAAACGCAAGGCATCTGCTGCCACTTCCAGTGTACGCTCCAGCTCCCAGCCACGTGCATTCTCAATGGCTTCCTGTAATTCGGCTTGTTCCGACAACAGGGCATTCATGGCCTCATCATCCATGGGTTCGGCAAACTTCATGCTGATCTCATCAAATCGCGTCAGCAGACGTCTCGTTTCGGCCACGCCTTCCTCTACCGACTCCCGTACAGATTTGCTTTCATCCAGTTCCGGTTCCTGCGGCAGATAACCTATTCGAATACCAGCCTGTGGCCGGGCCTCTCCCTCATGTTCATGGTCAACTCCTGCCATGATGCGCAAAACCGTCGATTTGCCTGAGCCATTGAGGCCCAGCAAGCCAATCTTTGCTCCAGGAAAAAACGACAGGGAGATATCCTTGATGATGCTGCGATTAGGCGGAACTACCTTACTGACGCCTATCATGGTGTAAATATATTGAGACATGGCCAAATCCGTGATTTTGCAAAGATTGCAGCTGGGACTGCTTTTTCGAGGCGCAATTATGCGGGATGGATGCTCACCTTTCCAGCAGCGTAATGCGTGCGGTGGCCATTCAGGCTAAAGGTCCGGAATGAAGGTCCGGAATGAATGGCTAAAGCGGCAATGATGCTAGAATCATCCGCTGTTTTGACCATCCAGGCTGCACAGCCAACAAGTCGCGGGGCAAGGAATGTTTGACCACAGTTATGTAATCAAGGGTTTTGATGATGAATTGGCCGCGGCTATTGAAGCAGAACGCGGCCGACAGGAAGATCATATTGAACTGATCGCCTCCGAGAATTATGCCAGTCCGCGGGTATTGGAGGCCCAGGGCTCTGTGCTCACCAATAAATACGCAGAAGGTTATCCGGGCCGCCGCTATTACGGTGGCTGTGAGCATGTTGACATCGC
>JANOGQ010000265.1:0-2942 GCA_031406105.1 Lysobacterales bacterium
TGTCGGAAAGCGACCAGCAGCGTATACCGGTTCATATCAGCGAGTTGGACAGGGTACTGGGTGGAGGACTTGTTCCCGGCTCCGTATTGTTGCTCGGTGGTGATCCGGGAATCGGAAAATCCACTTTGCTGCTGCAGCTCACAAGCGCTCTGGCCGGTCGCCTGACTTGCCTGTATGTGACTGGTGAAGAGTCATTGGACCAGGTCAGCATGCGCGCGCGCCGGCTGGGTCTGGAGTTGAAAGGCATTCGCTGTCTGGCCGAAACCGAAATCGATCGGATTCTCGCAGCTTCAGCGCGCGAAAAGCCAGGGTTGCTCATCGTAGACTCCATTCAAACGGTCTATTCCACTGATATTCAATCTGCCCCCGGCTCAGTAAGCCAGGTCAGGGAGTCAGCGGCACAATTGGTCCGTTGGGCGAAAGAGCAGAATTGTGCTGTTGTGTTGGTAGGTCATGTGACCAAGGAGGGCTCTCTGGCCGGGCCACGCATTCTGGAGCACATGGTAGATGCCGTGCTGTATTTTGAATCCGACGGCAGCAGTCGCTACCGCGTCATTCGGGCAATCAAGAATCGCTTTGGTGCTGTCAATGAACTGGGTATGTTCGCCATGACAGGCAAGGGCTTGAAAGAGGTCAGTAATCCTTCGGCCATATTCTTATCGGGGCATAACAAACCGGTTCCTGGCAGCATCATCACCATCATTCGCGAAGGCACCCGGCCGATATTGGTTGAGGTCCAGGCCCTGGTGGCACAAAGTCATCTTGCCAATCCACGGAGGGTTTCGCTGGGTCTGGAACAGAATCGTCTGGCCATGATGCTGGCGGTTCTGCATCGACATGGCGGGCTTGTTTTGGCAGATCAGGACGTGTTCATCAACGTGGTCGGTGGAATCCGCATCAGCGAAACTGGTGCTGATCTGCCTATGATGTTGGCTCTTGAATCCAGCTTCAGGGATAAACCACTACCCATGTCACTGGTTTGTTTCGGCGAAGTTGGATTGTCTGGTGAAATACGTCCCGTGGCCGATGGTCAGGAACGACTTAAAGCAGCTGCCAGCCACGGCTATCGGCAAGTAATCATTCCCTGGGCAAATAAGCCCAAACAGGAGATTAGTGACATGAAGATTCTGGCTGTAAGGACGGTAGCTGATGCCTTGAGTGCAGTCGCAGATCTGGAAAGTGTTTGAGCTGCTGAAGTCAAAAGCCCTGTTGCTGAAGGGATTTTAACCGGAGAGCTGTGAGTTTTTCAGAACTTCATTGGAGTTTATTATCATTACGAATCAGCACTTTGGAAATTACATTCTCATTGATTTCTACAATCGTCATGACCTGTTTGCCGATGCGCACACAGGTTTTGCCTGCGGGAATGGCTTCCAGCTCTTCCAGCAATAAACCATTGATGGTGTTGGCTTCGTCTTCCGGCAAATCCCAGTTCATACGCCGGTTGAGCAGGCGTATGCTGGTGGCGCCATCAACCAGGTAAGTATTATCGTCCAGCAGCCTGATATTGCGTGACCGCTCGCGCCCTTCCGAAGTGTATTCGCCGACAATCTCTTCCAGAATATCGTCCAGCGAAACCATACCCTGGATGTCACCGTACTCGTCCACGACCAGGCCCATTCTGCGCTCACGTGACTGGAATTCGAGCAGCTGTTGCATCAGATTGGTACCTTCGGGAATGAAATAGGGTGAGCGTATTGAACCGATCAGATCATCATAAGCCAAGCCTCCTTCGGTTAATTTCGCAATCACCGACCGTATATGCAGTAAGCCCTCAACGTGGTCAATGGATTCCCGATACACCGGCATGCGTGTGTAAATTGTCTGAGTCAGTTGGGTCAGGATGGTTGCCCAGTCGTCATCCAGATCAATTCCCACAATGTCCTGGCGCGGAATCATCACGTCGTCGACTGTCGCATGCTCAAGATCAAGAATATTCACCAGCATGCGCTGGTGATCATTGGAAATTTGCCCGCCTTCCTGCAGTAAGGTGCGCAACTCCTCCCGATTCAGCCGTTCAATCACCTCAGCACGGGTGCGTATCCCAAAGGGTCGCAAAATCAGGTTGGTGATTATATTGATCAGCCATACGACCGGGGATAACACAATCAACAGGACTGACAAAGGGTAAGAAGCGGGGTAGGCAATACGTTCCGGATTGAGTGCAGCAATCGTTTTTGGCGTGACTTCACCGAAAATGAGGATAACCACAGTGAGCACAAGAGATGCTAACCATACACCAATGCTGCCAAACAGGCGTAAACCAATAACGGTGGCTATGGCAGCCGCAAGGATATTCACCAGGTTATTGCCCAGCAGGATCAGGCCAATCAGCTTATCCGGTCTGTGTAACAAATTCTGCGCCATCCGGGCACCTCGGTGACCGTTATTGGCCAGGTGTCGCATACGATAGCGATTCAGTGCCATAAGCCCGGTTTCCGAGCTTGAAAAAAATGCCGAAAGCAGCAGCAGTATTGCCAGCATCATGTATAGCGTGCTAAGCGGTAGCTCGTTCAAAATAATTCAGGTCAGCCATTTGGACGGGTCGGCCAGTCAGTTTACACCGATTTGGCGAGGGGCCTGAGCAGAGCAAAGAAAATTGAACTCCGGATTTTTTTCGCCAGCGGGTCTAGCTACAGCCGCCAACTTCGCCCCAGTATGTTTTCCAGAACCAGCTTGCTGCCAAAGTAGGCCAATAGTAGCAAGGCAATTCCCGCCAGACACAGCCGGACAGCTTTCCTGCCACGCCAGCCATATCGCAATCGACCAAACAACAGCAATCCGAACACCAACCAGGCCAGGATGGAAAGCAGGGTTTTATGCACCAGGTGCTGGTCAAACAGGTCATTTACAAAAGCCAGGCCACTCGCCAAAGAAACTGTCAACAATACAAAACCGGTTGCAACCAGACGGAACAACAGTTGCTCCAGCAAGACCAGCGG
>JANOGQ010000429.1:0-2181 GCA_031406105.1 Lysobacterales bacterium
GCTGCTGGCCGACCAGCGGCACTCCCTGCTCGGTGGCACCGAGCTGAACTATACCGATATCACTTTTGCTGCCATCAATGGCCTTTGGTTGTGGCCAGAAGCTTATGGCGGTGGCCAGGCTGAAGCGGTGCGTATCCCCGAACAGCAACAACCCACCGCAATGCGGGCTGATGTGGCCAGCTGGCGGAGCCGCTTTCCACTCAGCAGCGCATTTGTCGAATCTTTGTACCAGCGGGAACGTCACCTGCAACGCACAGCCGCACAGCCCCAGCCCCAGTTCGAACCCAAACCCAAGTGACAAAACACGGCAGTTTCTGTTCCAAAATGGTCAAGCCGTATCTTCTCCAGGATCGCTGCGCAATTTCGCGACCATTATTTTTTCCATTAAATTCAATATCCTGAGTCCTGTCTTCGTTTGAACCAGGATTCCGAAGTTGATTGGCATGTATCCTGCATAATAAAGCCTGAATCACCCGCATCCATGCTTGATTCACCAGGGAAATGCAGCCGGCCAGGAGGGCCAGAACCATGTCAGTTTCAGCCGTCAGGATTACCTATTTCAAAGCTGACAGGATTGCTTGCGCGGGCGCCCAGCGAGAGACTTCACCCTACCGCGTCACCACCTACAGGGGCCCGCAACTGGGTTTGCTGGGCGCAATACCCGCTATGATCTGCAGACTGCATGAACTGAAGTCAGCTGAAGCCGCCAATTCAAATCGGTACGAAAATCCGGCTCCCAGCCTGCTTGAGAGACTCACACGGCTGTGCCGCAAGGTTTGACAGCCCGGCAAAGTCCCTAGCCTGGAAAAAATCTGTCCTTCACGATTGCAGCAGGTGCAATGCCTGCCTGATTTGCTAGACTTGCCCTGAAACCTGGCACAAATCCAAAAGCACCATCCTGTGTGGTGGCTGAATTTTTGCACGCCGGTTGACTGGGGAGAAGTGATGAACCAATTTCTGACGGCAGAACGCAAGGGTAACTTGCTGTCCGTCAGTCTGAAAAGTGATTGGCTGTTTGCCAATCTGACGCAGTTGCAGCGAGAACTGGGTTCACTTTCTACGGAAAACGTTGAGCAGGTCGCGTTTCGTTGTGGAGGCTTGCAAACTTTCGACCTGGCCGGCGCCTGGGCGCTGTATGACAAATCTCTGGACCTGGAGGAGAGTGGGCTCAAATCCGAATTCATCGATTTCAAGGCGGGTCATCTCAAGTTTTTGCAGAACATCATTGATGTGGCTGCAGTTAACGAATACGACCCTGATTTTTTCAAGCCCGTACCCCGTCAGCTGCTGAAGCATCAGCTGGAAAAAATCGGCGACAGCACCCTGCGTGGTTTTGAGCATTTTGGCGAAATTGCGCAGTCCATATTCAATGGTGTGCGCAAACCATCCATGCTGATGGTCGGTGAAACACTTCGACAGATCAACGAAACCGGCGCCAAGGCCATACCCATAGTGATGGTGATTTCATTTCTGATGGGTGTCGTGCTGGCTTATCAGAGTGCTGGCCAATTGCAGAAATTCGGTGTGACCATATTCGTGGTCGATCTGGTGGCCAGTTCAATCCTGCGCGAGATAGGCGTACTGCTGGCTGCCATCATGGTTTCCGGTCGCTCCGGCTCGGCATTTGCGGCCTCCCTGGGCACCATGAAGCTGAACGAAGAAATTGATGCCCTGCAGATCATGGGCCTGAACCCCAACCAGGTGCTGGTGGCACCCCGGGTGCTGGGCCTGGTGATTGCCATGCCCTTCCTGACCCTGTTTGCCAATGTGGCCGGGCTGGCAGGCGGCGCATTTATTTGTGTAATGGTGCTGGACATCAATCTTGTGCAGTTCTACGATCGCGTCGCCTCCAGCGTGGTGATGATGGATCTGTGGGTGGGCCTGATCAAAGCGCCATTCTTTGCTCTGCTGATTGCCGCTACCGGCACGCTGCGTGGCATGCAGGTAAAAGGTTCTGCAGAGGAGTTGGGGCGATTGACCACCGATGCGGTGGTGCAATCCCCCACGACGACCGGTGCTGCTGCGACGTGCCGTTACTGATCGAGGGTGCCTCTTTGGTTGAATATGAAAGTGCCGCCCTCACCGGATGATGTCATGGAGTCAGCGCCTTCAGCCGAAGCTCTCTACACCTGCCCGATGCATCCGGAGGTGCGGCAGAACCACCCGGGTGATTGCCCGAAG
>JANOGQ010000471.1:0-3049 GCA_031406105.1 Lysobacterales bacterium
CCTGCTGCTCAGTTATCTTGAGTTGTTCAGGGTGAGCAATGCTGGCCAGCACTATCGACAAAGCTGCCAGCGCTGCAAGCCGATCGGGGATTTTAATTCTGTTCCTGTTGGTCCGTGTCAACATGGCCATGGGCTCCGGCAATGAGTGGTTTATCTAGTGTGGTAGTATGGTATAACACTAAGTTATGCTCTTGCAAGTCATAATTTTGGGAACTCTGAAGCGTTCTGAGTTTCCACAGTGCTCACATTCTTTTTACAAGCAAATTTGCAGCAGGAACCGAATCAGTGGAAAATCCGCTGCTGGTCAGGACCCGACTGCACTGTATCCTCGCGAGTGCGCGGGCTAATTATCCATAAGGAGCATTTTTCATGAGAATTTTTTCTGTTTTGGGCTTGGTGGCAGCAGTCAGCGTGTCTGCCAATTTAGTGGCGGCTACGGAGCTGAATACCGAGGCTCAAAAACTGGGTTATATCATCGGCATGGACATCGGCGCATCGTTGAAGCAACAGGGATCAGATATAGACCTGAATACTTTGTTCGATGCCATACGCACCACCTACGAAGGTGGCACACCTGCTATGACGCCGGAACAGGCTGCAACCATACGTGAAGCCTTTATCGCCCAACGACGTGGCGAAGCGGAAGCTGAAATGAGCGCGGCTGCAGCAACCAATGCAGCGGAAGGTGACAAGTTCCTGCTGGAAAACCGCGCCAAAGAAGGTGTGATGGTTACCGAAAGTGGATTGCAATACATGGTTATTGAACAAGGCTCCGGCCCCAAGCCTGCAGCGACCGACAAGGTGCGGGTTCACTATCGGGGTACTTTGCTGAACGGTGAAGAGTTTGACAGCTCTTATTCTCGTGGTGAGCCGATTTCATTCGAGCTGAACAAGGTTATTCCTGGCTGGACTGAAGGTGTGCAACTGATGCCTGTGGGCAGCAAGTACATGTTCTACGTCCCGCCCGCACTGGCTTATGGCCCGGCTGGCGGCGGCCCGATTGGACCGAATGCAACGCTGATATTCCAGGTTGAGTTACTCGGCATAGAGAACCAGTAGTTATCCGGGTAGCTGATTTCAGCAACCAGGATTCGCCATGAAACTGGTGCTGACCGGAGTAGCCGGCTTTATCGGCATGCACAGCGCGCTCCGGCTGCTGCAACAGGGCCATAGCGTGGTCGGACTGGACAACCTCAATAGCTACTACGATCCACAACTGAAAGTCGACCGGCTGGCCCAATTACAGGGCCAGCCCGGTTTCCGTTTTGAAAAGCTCGATATCACCGATGCTCGCGCATTGAACGAATTGCTGGCTGAAGCTCAGCCGGAATGTTTGTTGCATCTCGCTGCGCAGGCAGGCGTGCGGCACTCCATCGATCATCCCATGGATTACGTTACAGCCAATCTGGTGGGTTTCATGAATGTACTGGAATCCTGCCGCCACAATGGCATCAGCCATCTGGTTTATGCATCCTCCAGTTCGGTATATGGCAATAATCCGCGCGTGCCTTTTTCCGAACATGATGCGGTAGATCATCCCTTGTCCATTTATGCTGCGAGCAAACGTGCCAACGAATTGATGGCGCATGTCTACTCGCACCTGCATGGCTTGCCCACTACCGGCCTGCGATTCTTCACCGTTTATGGCCCATGGGGCAGGCCTGATATGGCGCCCATTGCTTTCGCCAGAAAAATCATGGCAGGCGACCCGATTGATGTGTTTAATTTCGGGCACCACCGGCGCGATTTCACTTACATTGACGATATTGTCAGCGGCGTGGTTGCGGTGATTACCGGACCCTTGCCGCAGCAATCCACGACAGCTGAAGCCGTACCCGATCCGGCTGTCAGCGATGCGCCATACCGGCTTTATAATATCGGTAACAATCAGCCGGTACAGTTGATGGACTTCCTGCGGGAATTGGAAAGCTGTCTGGGTAAAGCGGCGCAACTCGAAATGTTGCCAGCGCAGCCGGGTGACGTGCAGGATACCTGGGCGGACTGCGGTGACTTGCAGAGAGATTTCAACTACAGCCCCGGTACCAGCCTGGCCGATGGCATGCAGCGTTTTATCGCATGGTTCAGGGAATATTATTCAGAGCAATACAGGGATTAAAGATGCGTTTATCCATTATTGGCAGTGGTTACGTGGGCCTGGTCAGCGGTGCAGGTTTGTCGGAAGTGGGCCATCACGTCATGTGCATGGATATCGATACAAGTCGCATCGCAAAATTGCGCCAGGGTATCGTGCCGATTTTTGAGCCGGGCCTGGAAACCATGCTGCTGGACAATGCCGCACAAGGGCGATTGGTGTTTACCGACTCTTTGCAGCAGGCAGTGCAACATGCTGAAGTCATTTTCATTGCCGTTGGAACCCCTTCAGGTGAAGATGGCTCAGCTGATTTGAGTCACGTTCTGGCGGTGGCTGAGGGCCTGGGGAAGTACCTGGAAAAACCCGTCTTGATTGTGGTGAAATCCACGGTACCAGTAGGTACTTGTGAAAAAGTTCGTCAAGCAGCTGACAAAGCAGTGCAGGCGCGCAACCTGAATTTTTCGGTCACAGTGGCATCGAATCCCGAGTTCCTCAAGGAGGGCGCGGCTATCGCTGATTTCATGAAACCTGATCGTATTGTCATCGGTACTGATTCGGAGGAAGCTGAAACTTTGCTGCGCGAGCTTTATGCACCTTTCAATCGCAATCACGAAAAGCTGCTGTGCATGGATGTACGATCTTCGGAATTGACCAAATACGCTGCCAATACCATGCTGGCCACCAAGATCAGCCTGATGAACGAATTGTCCAATCTGGCCGAGCGGGTAGGGGCCGATATCGAGCAGGTACGCATAGGCATGGGCTCTGACCCGCGTATTGGTTACTCTTTCATTTATCCCGGCGTGGGTTATGGAGGATCCTGTTTTCCCAAAGACGTGCGAGCGCTGGAACGCACAGCCAGGCAGTTTGGCTATGAAGCGGAATTACTGCGCGCGGTTGAAGCGGTCAATAACCGCCAGAAGAGCAAAGCTTTTGAAAAGCTGGACAGGCATTTCG
>JANOGQ010000479.1:0-3226 GCA_031406105.1 Lysobacterales bacterium
GTGCAACCAGAGTGCCGGTATCGAAGAAGGAATCCAGGTCGGCGGGGCCCAAATCATTGAATTCCAGGCCAAGATCGGCAACCGGATCGCGATGTGGCTGGCCAAGTGGATCCAGTCGGGCAGTTTCATGGCCCCTGATGCGGTAGGCATGGATCAGCTTGAGGACAGCGGCTTGTTTGTGATCAGATTCATGGTAATCCGCACCCGGTGTGGATGCGAAGCGACCCAGCGAACGAAACTTTTCCTGCACCTGCAGACGGCCACGTTCCGGTTTGAAGTTTTCTCCTGTGCTGTGTATACGCGCAAATTCTGCCGCCCACTGCTGCGGAACGCTGGCAGGATCTTCGAGCCAGGCTTCATACCAGGCTTCAATCAATGGAGCATTGCTACCGTATAGGTAGGATGAATTTTTCAGTTCCTGCAGAGTACGATTCACGCTAAAACCCATTTTTTAAATATCTTCCGGCATAGGCTGGAGTTGTGACCGGAAACCGGCAAAGAACCGCAATGACCACCCCATTCCAGCATGGCCGCCAATTATAACTTAGCCCTCAGTCAATGGGGGAGCTTGCTGCCAATTCGTCAGAAGCTCGGCTTAAAGCCAGGTAACAGTCAGGATCAGTGGTCGGCCTGCTGCAGGTAGAGATGACCCTGATTCAGCAATTCAAGTACGCAGTCCTGATCTCTGGAGCTCAATTGCTGCCACTGCATGTCACTCAGAGCAGGGCCGCATAAACTGCCAGCCAGCTGCTGGCTGCAGCTCAGGCCTTCGCCTGCGGCAAATAATCGGGCTTGCTGCCCTTGCCGGATCCAGTGCAGCCGGGTCCAGGGATTGCGTTGCAGACAGTTACCGGTCTGCAGTGCCAGGCCAACTTGTAAACTATCCAGCTGTTGTTCCGGAGCGGCAGGCTGATGGGCCAGACGAAATCGACTGATGAAACTGGCCAGGAATTCATTCAGATCAGGCTGATAAACTTCTGAGGAGGGCGCAGTGACGGTAAACAGGCTGGACAATTGTTGCAGTTCAGCAGGCGAGATTTCTCCTGCTGGATTGCCAGCGCAAATTTCAGGATCTCGATAGCGTCGGCCTTCAGCATGTTGTTGCGCCAGCCAATCGCCCAATGCCTGGAACAGATCGGCCTGACTGGGGGCGCGCAGGCCAATCGACCAGGTCATGCCGAGCTCCAGCGCCAGCCCGTAGTGCGCTATTCCCGGCGGCAGGTAAAGCATGTCGCCGGCTTGCAGCAGCCATTCCTGTTGCGGACAAAAGTCCTTCAGTACCCGCAAATCGCAGTCGGCCAGATAGTCAGGATTGAAGTCACTGCTGACTTGCCAGCGCCGCTGACCAGAAGCCTGCAGCAGGAACACATCGTACTGATCCACATGCGGGCCCACTGAGCCACCGGCTGCACTGACGCTGACCATCAGGTCATCCAGCCGCCAGCCGGGCAGGAAATCAAATTTTGATAACAGCGACTGCAGCGGCGGATAGTGCTTTTCGACATCCTGAACCAGCAGGCACCAGTCGCGTTCCGGTAGTGCTGCAAGTTGGGTTTCTTCAAAGGGGCCATGAGCTACGCTCCAGTTGGCCTCTGCAAAATTGCCCATAACCAGGCGAGCATCAACCAGCTCCTCGCAAGCCAGCCCTGCGATGTCATTTTCGTCCAGCAATGGTTCGAAACCGGGGAAAGCCTGCTGGATCAGGCAAGGTTTTTTTTGCCAGTAATCCTGCAAAAAAACTTCAAGCGGCATGCCGCCCAGCGGCAGGTCTGCTGCATCGTGCTTCATTTTATGGATGGCTTCATTTTCCCAGCTTCACTTTCCCAGCTTCCCTGAGTGTACTGACCGGGCTCATTCCCTGGCCAAATCCTTCGCCAGCCAGGCCGCTAATCCGCTGTAGTTTTGCGGTGTTAAAGCCAGCAAGGCTGCACGGGCATCAGCCGGAATATCCAGAGTCTGGATCAGACCGGCGAATTCTTCACGCCCCATGCGCTTGCCGCGGGTGAGTTCTTTGAGTTGCTCATAGGGATTGGCAAGGCCATAACGCCGCATGACGGTTTGTAAGGGCTCCGCCAGCACCTCCCAGTTCCACTCCAGGTCCTGTTCCATCCTTGCACTGTCCACTTCGAGCTTGCTCATGCCTCGATCCAGTGAAGCAAGTGCGATCAGCTGGTGGCCATAAATCGTGCCAATGGATCGCAGGCTGGTCGAGTCAGTCAAGTCGCGCTGCCAGCGGGAAATGGGCAACTTCTCAGCCAGGTGCGCGAGCAGGGCATTGCTGAGACCAAAATTCCCTTCGGCATTTTCAAAATCGATGGGATTGACCTTGTGCGGCATGGTCGATGAGCCAACTTCGCCTGCTACGGTTTTCTGGCGGAAATAGCCCAGCGAAATATAGCCCCAGGTGTCGCGACAAAAATCAATCAAGACGGTGTTGATGCGCAGTTGGATGTGAAACAGTTCGGCCATCCAGTCGTGTGGTTCGATCTGGGTGGTATAGGGATTCCATTGCAAGCCCAGCGATTCGACAAAACCTTGAGCCAGAGCAGGCCAGTTGACTTCCGGGTAGGCAGCAAGATGCGCATTGTAATTACCCACTGCGCCATTGATCTTGCCGAGGTATGGTTGCTGCGATAACTGCCGCAGCTGGCGTTGCAGTCGATGCGCCACATTTGCCAGTTCTTTACCCAGGGTAGTGGGTGAGGCAGCTTGGCCGTGAGTGCGTGACAACATGGCCTGTGCGCTATGCGTGTTGGCCAGCCGTAAAAGGCTTTGCTGCAATTCCATCAGTCTGGGCTGCAGCAGGTCCTGGTACATATCGCGCAGCATTAGCGCGTAGGCCAGGTTGTTGATGTCTTCTGAAGTGCAGGCGAAGTGCAGGAATTCCGCTCGCTGAGCCAACTCAGGGATGTTGCGGAATTGTTCCTTGAGGAAATATTCCACAGCTTTAACGTCGTGATTGGTAACGGATTCGATGTCTTTTACCGCCTGGGAGTCAGCGACACTGAAATTTGCAGCCAATTGATCGATGAAATCGCTGGCTTTTGCAGAAAGCCCTGGCAACTCAAGGATACCGGGTTCATTGCAGAGTGCCTTGAACCAAGCCAATTCCACAATCACCCTGCGTCTGATCAAGCCGGACTCACTGCAATACTCCCGCAAGGCACTGGTCTTGCTGGCGTAGCGGCCGTCAACGGGGGAGAGAGCCGTCAATTCATTCAATGAC
>JANOGQ010000483.1:0-2566 GCA_031406105.1 Lysobacterales bacterium
GGTATGACCCTGTGGATCAAAGAAGATTTCGGTATGCACTACATTGTCGGCCTGGCAACGCAATAGATAAGCCCAGGACAGATCAAAAAAGTCTTGTTCGGTGAGCAGCACCGACATGCCTTTGTAATAGAGATCGAGGAAATCCTGCAGGCATTTGAAACGGTAAGCCTTGCGCACAGCCTCCACATCGGCATAAGGCAGTGCTACCCCGTTGCGCTGGGCCAGTGCAAACATCATTTCCGGCTCAAGACTGCCTTCAATGTGCATATGCAGTTCGGCTTTGGGCAGGTCAGCGATCAGTTTTCGGCGTCGGTCCATGTGGATTCCATCATCAATTGAGCCAGCAGGCTGAGTGCAATGGTAACAGGCTGCTTTCCATGGATACCAGAAAGTCCGATGGGGCAGACCAGCCGCCGTAGCTGCTGATCGGAGACGCCGCTCTGTTTCAGGCGGTGAATGAAGCGCTTGCGCTTGGTGGCTGATCCGATCAGCCCTAACCAACGGAAATTCCAGTTCACACCCTGGCGCTGCATTATCGCATGGCAAATATCTTCATCCAGCTGGTGGCTGTGGGTCATTACAACGAACAGGCTATCGGTTCTGGCATTGGCTACTGCTACCAGAGGGTCTGAGCTGATCAGGGTGCAATACTTGTCGGCATCCTCTGGAAAAATATCCGCACGTTGATCAATCCAGCTGAGTTTGAAGGGCAGGCCGCGAAGCATACGGGCCACTTCCTGCCCTACATGGCCAGCGCCAAATAGAAACAGCTCCGGCCGCTGGTCTTCGATGCGCTCCAGCCACCAGTTGGCTTTCTCTGTTACCACCGTCATAAATGAGCTTTGGCCCAAACTCGCAGGCGTGGGGGCTGCTGGGTGCAATAGCTGATTGGCTGCCTGCCAGACGGGTTCCGGCAAATCCAGAGGCGGCGTGGAGCCTGCTGTCAGAACATGATGCAGCGGCACATTTGAATCCACTGCCGTTGCCAGAATGGCCGGTAATGCATGAGCCTGTGCGCTGAGTAGCTCCCCCAGCCAGCTGGCTGCGCCAGCAGGAATCCGCTCGAAATGCAGGTTAACCGCCCCGCCGCAGCACTGGTTCAGCGCCGGGCCCAGGCCGAATGCCTGCAGCTGCTGAACTGCTCCCCCTGATTCAGCCAGCATCCGCCGCGCTTCTGCAATGGCGGTGTATTCGAGGTTACCACCGCCAATGCTGCCTGCCTTTGAATCTGCCGTAACAACCATACGACAGCCAGATTCGCGCGGCGCTGATCCCATGATCTGGCTGAGGGTGAGCAGCACGCAGTCCTGCCGAACCAACAGGTCTTGAAGTTCGTTAAGCCAGGTGTTGATGCTGCTCAAAAGGGAATGTTCCGGATCGCCATCCAGGCAAATGCCTGCAGCTCATCCTAAGGTGCGGGTATCGGGCTGTCCATCCGGGACTTGCCCGTTTCAGGCAGAAGGCGCTTAATATCCGAGCCTCAGTCAACCTTCGGATTCGACTATGTATCGTTTCGCTCTGGCACTATTCACGGTTATTTCAATATTGGCGTGTTCGCTCGCTTTTGCTCAGCAGTGCGGGGATTTAATTGACAACAACGCCAATGACCTGGTCGACATGGCAGACCCTTATTGCCGGTCTCCCAGCGATAACGATGAGTCGAGTTTCGCATCAGGTATCCCTGGCGACGATATGAACTCGCCCGGCAGCCTGGATTGCTGGTTTGACGGTAACAGCGGCAGCGGCGACGACGACTGCAGCATCCACGCCTGTTGCCTGATTGCCGGGCCCTGTCCGGAAAATCTGAGCCCCCAAACCTTCGACCCAAGCGAGTGCACGGTCTCCCAAACGTGTGTCGCCACGTGCCAGCCGATCACCAAGCCAGACTGTGACTGTTTTGGCTGCTGCACGATCTGTCCACCTGGGCAATCCTGTACCAGCGCGTTGGTCCATCCAGTTGTTTCGCCGACCTGCTCCGTTGCATTACTGAATGACGAGGAATCCTGCCTGCCTTGCAATGCTCACCAGGAATGCAGGGCGTGGCCGGTGGACGTTTTCGAGGATGGATTCGAGTTGTTGCTATTGCTGCAATGAGGCTTGGGGAGCTGAACAAAACTGTGGGGTCAGAGTAAATGGCCAGAGTAAAGAGGCCTGAATTCCAGGCTTTCAGATTTACTCTGGCCCTTTACTCTGACCCCGACCTTTCTTCGCGTGCAGCTTGCACATGGGCAGCGATCCGCTAAGCCCCACGACGGCCCAGGCACATCAAAATATGCTCGGGTGTTGCCGGCGCATCGAGTGCAGGCAGTGCATTGCTCTGTTGAGAAGCTGAAATGGCCTGATTGATCGCGCTGTGCACTGCTATGGCCAGCATCAGGGGTGGTTCGCCCACGGCTTTGGAGCGATGGATGGTGGGTTCCTGGTTTTCACCCCGCTGCCAGATCATCACGTGGAAGGCTTCCGGCACATCGCTGCTGACGGGAATTTTATACGTTGAGGGTGCGTGGGTGCGCAGCTGGCCTTTGTTATCCCACCAGCATTCTTCGGTGGTCAGCCAACCCATGCC
>JANOGQ010000516.1:0-2770 GCA_031406105.1 Lysobacterales bacterium
TGATAGCGGCCAGCGTGGCGTAGTCGATCCCCAGGCGCTCGGGCACGCCCACGCCAAAATTGCTGATCACCACGTCAGCCTGACGCACCAGGTCGTAAAAGACCGCCAGCCCCTGCGGCGATTTGAGGTCAATGGCCACACTGCTCTTGTTGCGGTTCAAAGTCAGGTAATAAGCACCAAACCCATCCAGAGAATTTTTAGGGTCTTTGGCCAGCAACTTGCGGGTGCCCTCACCTTGAAGCGGCTCGACTTTTATGGTTTCTGCGCCGAGGTCAGCCAGAATCATGGCGCCGTAGGGGCCGGACAACATGTGAGTGAGGTCCAGAATCCTCACTCCAGTCAATGGCTTGCCTTGTTGCAATGGGCTTTGCGATGGATTCATTATGCCTTTCATTTCCGCAATAAAGCAGTTCAATAAGCACTAAAGATATACTATTGTGTCATTTATAGCATTGCCGAGTCGTTTAAGCCAGATTAAAAACTGCATGAGAAATCCAAGGAGTACGCCATGGCGGAATTGAAGAACCTGATCAGCCTGAAGCAAGGTGAAGCGCTGAACAAGGATTCGCCAACCCCGCTGTATTTCCAGCTCTTCAAGCTACTCAATGCCTGCATCCTGGATGGCAGTTTCGAGCAAGGCATGCGGATGCCAACCGAGAAGGAGCTATCCAGGAATTTCGATATCTCGCGCATTACTGCCAAACGCGCATTGGACGAACTGGCAGCAGAGGGCCTGGTGGATCGACGGCGAGGCAGGGGAACGCATGTTACCTATCAGTACAAACCTGATCCGGTGCACGCACCTCTGACCGGCGTACTTCAGGAAATTGAATCCATTGCGCGTAAATCGACTGCAATTATTCTTGATTGCGCGATGTTGCAACCGCCTAAAGACATTCGCGACGAACTGGGACTGAAGTCCGGCGAAACCGCTCTGTACCTTGAGCGCGTGCGCGAAAGCAAAGGCCTGCGATTTGCCTATTATGTCAGCTGGACGCGTGGCGTTAGAAAGCCACGCAATCCGAAAGTACTGGAGAAAACACCCAGGCTGGCCTGGTTCCGGAAAAAGGGCCTGGAAATCACGCACGTCAAGCAGATATTCAATGCCACGGCGGCCTCAGAGGAAGCGGCGGAAGCGCTGGGTGTAAAGCCTAATTCACCCCTGTTGAGCCTGAAACGGCGCTCTTTCAATGATGCCTCGGGCACAGAGCAGATGATGGATTACCTGCAGGTGTACTACCACCCGGATCGCTTCCAGTACCGCATGGACCTGAGGCTGGATCAGTAAGCCCTCCTTCATCATTCCGGAATGCTGTGCCACCGCTGACGAAACAGCAACAGGACCACGAAAGCAGCCACAAACGGCACTATGCGTTCAAGCACATCGCCGGTGGTATTGGGTAACAGGTAGAAGAAGACTGCCAGGCCGAAACCGGTGAGGATGGACAGCAACACTCCCACGGGTTTCAACGGTACCAGGGCCAGGCGCAGGAACATCGTGGGGCCGAACGCGGCTCCCAAAGCCGACCAGGCAAACAGCACCCGGCTGAAAATTTTCTCCGGCAGGTACAAGGCCACCAGCACCGCAAAAGTCACCAGTCCAAGAATAGTCAGGCGCGACACCAGCAGGCTGCGCTGGGCCAATTTCTGGCCCAGACCCAGGTCATAGGCGATGGCAGAAGCGGCTACCAGCAGCTGGCTGTCGGCGGTGGACATGATGGCCGACAAGACTGCTGCCAGAAGGATGGCAGCCAGCACCGGCGTGAACAGGCTGTCGCTAAGCGTGAAGAAAATATTTTCCGGGTTGGCGATTGCCGGATACAGCGCATGTCCGATCAGCCCCGTCATTACCATGCCGGCAAACACTATGAGGTACCACACCATGGTGATGATGCGGGCCTGGCGCAGAGCCTTCTCGTCTCGCAATGCCATGAAGCGCACCAGCAAATGGGGCTGCCCAAAGGTGCCCAGGCTGATGCCGAGACCACCCAGAATTATGCCCAGTGCCAGCAGGCCAGCATTACCGGCCGTCCAGCTCAACTGCGCCGGTGTGCTGACTGCCTGCAAGGCCTGCGTGAATCCGCTCCATCCACCCGCCTCAGACAGGGCAGCCAGCGGCAACATGATGGCTGCAAGTCCCATCGAGCCGCCCTGCACGGTATCGGTAACGCTGACAGCCCAGAAGCCGCCGAGCAAGGTGTAGATCGTTATGATGGCGGCGCCCAGCATAATGCTGGTGGGCATGGACAGGCCAAAGCTGCTGGCAAAGGTGTTACCGGCGCCCTGGAACTGCGCTGCAATATAAAACGTGAAGGTGAAAATGATGATAATTGAAGATGCCAGGACAATTGCCCGCCGTGCCCCGCCGCTGCTGCCCTCTGCCAGGAGATCGGTGACAGTGAGTTGATTGTGGCTGCGGCTGTGATCCATCAGGCGCGGGCCTACCCAGAACCAAGCCACCAGCATGCCCAGGCAGGAGCCACCAGCCACCCACAGCACTGACAGACCCATCACATAAGCCGCACCACTCAGGCCCAGCAAAGTCCATGCGGAGGATGCGCTCGCAGAATAGGAAAGCGCGGCCACGAACGGCCCGAGCTTGCGCCCGCCGAGAAAGAAATCTTCCTCACTGATATTCCGCGACATGGTCCAGAAGCCAATACCGATCAGTACCAGAAGGTAGATCAGCAGGGTGATGGCAAGGACGGTGGTTTTTTCCATTCGGGCGATGATACATGAGCATTAGATTTTGATGTAGGAGGTAGCCTTG
>JANOGQ010000530.1:0-2697 GCA_031406105.1 Lysobacterales bacterium
TGAAGGAGGTAGGGCAACGCAGGAGCAATTGCCGAGGAGCGGCCATTGCAAGATTGGCTGCTTTGGTGCCCAAGCCACGGCTGAACCTGACGCGGTTTCATGGGATCTTCGCGCCTAACTTCAAACACCGCCACAAGATTGTGCCACAGCGAGTGCTTGGCAGGGTGAATGATGCTAAGCCATTGGCGCCGATGAATTGGCCGCTCCCGCACTTCCCTGTGCTGCGCGGCACCTGGACTCCTGTCCATTGGGCCCAACGATTGAAACGGGTGTTCGCCATCGACATTGAAAAATGCGCTGAGTGCGGTGGCAAACTCCGGATCATCGCCTGCATCGAGGACCCGCAGTTAATCGTAAAGAACCTGGCGAATGTGTGCAGCCACGAAGCGGTAACGGTACAAGCCGTCGCGCGCGGGCCGCCCGGCGCGGCGATTGTGGCTTGATCAGGCCTGAGTTTGGGCTATGGGTGTTGATTTGTGCCGAAGTTTGAATCACAGTTTGCATCGAAAACGTGCCACCAAACAATTGGTAATCTAGTTGATCTATCTACAGATACTTTACTTGCCGGTGGGTCAAAGTATCGCGCAAATATGTGCCTTGATTGGATCAATGTTGAATGCAAATCAACAATGACAGAGGCCGGCGTAGAATTCCGGGCCACCAAAGATCTGGATATCGTTCTGTGCCTGGAAGCACTGGACAAGGAATTCGTTGAAGCATTCTGGGCGTTTATCAAGGCAGGTGGATACCATAACCAGCAACGTAGCTCCGGTAAGAAAATTTTCTATCGCTTGAACCATCCTGAAGACAAGGACTTTCCTTCAATGTTGGAGTTGTTCTCAAGAGCACCCGACCTGTTGATACTGGGCGATGACAGTCACCTGACACCCATTCCCCACGACGAAGATGTGTCCAGCCTATCGGTGATTTTGCTGAACGATGGCTACTATCAATTTCTCCATCATCATAAACACGAGATTGAAGGTATGACTGTAGTCAACGAGATTGCTTTGATCCCATTGAAAGCCAAAGCCTGGTTAGACCTGACCGCACGCCGGCAGGCAGGTGAAGATACCGATTCGAGAGACATCAAAAAACATAAAAACGATGCGTTTCGTCTGTTCCAGATGTAGTAGGCTCCCTGTCGGACAGGTCATCCAGCCCACAAACCTAAGCTGCGGCCCTCAATCGAAACCCCGGATAAGCAAAGGCGGTTGAGATTTTTTCGCAATCCTGGTCTGTAACGCCCTCGCGTCTGGCGATGGCATACCAGTTGTTTTTTACGGATGTTTCCATGTCGTCGATGATCTTTCTTGCCGCGTCCTCGTCAAGATAAAAGCGAGCCGATTGCGTGAGCAGATTTTCTGCATTTGCGAAACGGCCCATGTCGCCGCACTCAAGGGCAAGGTCACGGTGTTCCTGGCTTATTGGAGTGGACGGCGTTAAGTCGTATGCAGGGGAGAGCTTCCAGTCTGAGTCCATGGCCACCATGGCGTGATTGCGCGGATGATCATCATTGTTTGTGATCAGCGCGTTGAAGCACATGCGGCGAAACAGTTCCGGACCATCTACTTTTGGCTGTGAAGAGATTCGGCGTACCTCTTCAACGAGTGAAATGTAAGACCAGTTTTCCCTTCGCTGCGGATCATCCTCGCTGCGTAGCAGGGTGAGTGCACTCAGCATCCTGCTCCGGCGATAGCCACTCGTAGCATGTTCACGGTCAAACCTCCTGACCATGAGCACGTCACGATCACCGATTGTGACGACTTTGCTGTCTGCTGAGTGAATTCCGCAATCCCTTGCCAGCATGAGCATCGCGTGCTCAACACGCGCGTCATTCCATTTGTCATCAGGCCGGTTGAACTTGGCGATCCAGAGGATGTTGCCTTCTTCCACCACCGCCTTGGGTCGGGCACCGCCCATTGATGTTCCGCCGAACATAAGGTCTTGCGCCTGTTCTGCCTCCGGTTCATCGGGCATTTCTTCATCGGCGATGATGGCGTCTGCGAGTTTCTGCAAACGCCCAAGCTCCAGAGTCTGGTTGAACTTCCTGCGAGGTGCGGGTGGTTCCGCATTCCTGCCAAAGCCAAGCGCACCGGCACGGTCATCAGGTGAGTGAAGCAAGTAATCGATTTCACCGAGCTCAGCCAGACCGCAACGCTTTTCTATGACCCAGCGGCCCCAATAGTCAGGACTTGCATCACGAAGTGCGCCGAAGACACCTTTAAGGAGAGTTGTCTCGTAGGTTCTTGTATCTAGCTTCAGGTCAATTGGGTCAATTGGAACCGCATCGCCCCGTGCCAGATAGCTCTGGCGATAGACAAATCTACCGGTTGGAATGCCGCGCGCGTTTTTGGTTAGTACAAACTTGCCGACGGTCACAAATTCGGTTTCGCCAGGAAGAGCGATATAGACAAAGCATTCGTTTTCAGACTTCCTAGAATTCATTGTCGAGTCCTTCTGATACACGAGACCGGGCACGCTCCTTTGACAAGGACATATTGAGCCCTTCGACGTCCAAAGCCGGATCGGCCAGTTTCTCCAAAGGGGAGAGCAAGTCATATACCCAGAGCAAAGCGGTATACACAGCGATGCTTGTTGATATTTTGCCTTTCTCCGCGTCAGATACTGCGCGAGGTCCGGTACCGATTTTCTCGCCAACTTCTTCGATAGTCAGGTTGCGGCGAAGCCTTGCAG
>JANOGQ010000531.1:0-2440 GCA_031406105.1 Lysobacterales bacterium
TGCTCATCAACATGGAAAATCCCGCCATGTGGCAACAGGCTGGTTTCCTTGCTGATGCATTTGCTTTGTTCAAACAACATGGCTTTTCGGTTGACCTGGTCTCAACCTCTGAATCTGCAGTGACCGTCAGTCTGGATCCTGAATCGATCGCTGATACTGATGGTAAACGCCTCAGTCGTTTACTGGATGAATTATCCGAGCTTTGCCGGGTTGAACTGCACCGGGATTGTGTTTCCATCAGCCTGGTCGGCAATGCCATTCGAACCATTCTGGGTCGTCTGTCCTCGGCGCTGGAAGTATTCCAGGATCGACATGTTCACATGGTGACGCAGTCTGCCAATGATCTTAATCTGACTCTGGTAGTTGACCCGGACCATGCCGACATCCTGGTAAGAAAACTTCACCAGTTGTTGATCTCTTCGCAAGCTGATGGACGATTGGAGTTTGGTCCCAGTTGGACAGAGTTGAATCAACAGGACAGCAGAGCAGCGCCAGCGCCGGTCTGGTGGCACCAGCAACAGGCAAATCTGTTGAATCTGCTGGGTGAACGTGATTGTGCTTTTATCTATAACCTCGATGAAGTCCGACAGGCGGCAGCCAGGCTGAAGAGCATGCGCTCGGTGGGAAAGATCCTTTATTCGGTTAAAGCCAACGATCATCCGGTAATACTGAAAACGCTGGCCTGTGCAGGTCTGGGTTTCGAATGTGTATCCATGAACGAAGTGCGGCATGTGTTAAGTGTCCTCCCGGATTATCTTGCGAGCCATATTCTGTACACTCCTAACTTTGCCTCACGCCGGGAGTTCCTTGAAGCCCGGGCCAGTGGCGTGAAGACTACGGTAGACAATGCCTGGCTTATTCAACAATGGCCTGAAGTTTTCGCCAACAGCGATATTTTCCTGCGCTTAGACCTGGAAAGTGGCCATGGACACCACAAGAAGGTAATTACTTCAGGCAAGGATTCGAAATTTGGGATCTCCCTGGCGCACATCGACGCACTACAGCCTGTTTTGCAGGCCCATGATATTCGGGTCACCGGATTGCATGCACACACCGGTAGTGGCGTGAATGATGTCACTGTCTGGCAGAAGCAACTGCATCGATTGCTGAAGGTCATGAAGGATTTTCCCCATGTGAAGGTACTGGATCTGGGCGGCGGGCTCGGTGTGCCGGAAAGACCGCTACAAGCCCAACTGGATCTGCAAGCACTGGACCAGATGCTCACCGCCACTCTGGCCGGTATCGACATTCAAATTTGGTTGGAGCCAGGACGATACCTGGTGGCAGAAAGCGGTGTGTTACTGGCCAGAGTCAATCAGTTGAAAGACAAGGGACACTATCATTATGCAGGCCTGGCGACGGGTATGAACTCCCTGATTCGCCCCGCTTTGTACGGTGCGTATCACGAAATCGTCAATCTCAGTCGACTGAAAGAAAAGGCCGAGTGCAATTACCGAATTGTCGGGCCGATCTGTGAGTCGGGTGATGTGCTGGGTGAAAGCCGCTTATTACCTACATGTCATGAAGGAGACATACTGCTGATTGCCAACGCCGGAGCCTACGGCAGGGTCATGTCATCGCATTACAATCGACGAGCCCCAGCCGAGGAACTGATACTGGACCCCGGGTTAAGGCAAATCTGAAGAGCCTTGGCTGTTACAGGTCACTAGTCATCGCTGGTAGTCATCCAGGCTTCTGGAGGTGGGCATGAACAAACCAGATTTCGGTCACCGAAGACGTTGTCGATTCGACTGACCGGTGCCCAGAATTTGCTGCTGCGCAGTCCGATTACCGGATAGGCTGCAGACTCGCGACTGTACGCATGATTCCAGCCATCCAACAAGTCAACCATGGGATGAGGCGCATTGCGCAAAGCATTGTCATCACGATCTGATTGACCAGACTCAACAGCGGCGATCTCCTTCCGGATGCATAACATGGCTTCAATAAATCGGTCGATTTCTGCCAGAGATTCGCTTTCCGTAGGCTCAATCATCAAGGTGCCTGGAACTGGAAATGACATGGTCGGAGAATGGAAGCCGAAGTCAATGAGGCGCTTGGCCACATCCTCTTCGCTGATACCGCAGGATTCCTTGAAAGGGCGCAAATCGATGATGCATTCGTGTGCTACCCGGCCATTCCTGCCGGTGTAGAGCACCGGGTAAGCACCCGCCAGGCGTTTGGCAATGTAGTTGGCACTGAGTATGGCTACCTGGGTTGCCCGCGTCAGGCCATCCCTGCCCATCATGGCGATGTAAGCCCAGGAAATTGGCAGGATACCTGCGCTACCCCAGGGAGCAGCGGAAACTGCCGGGTTGTTTGCAAAAGCACCTTGCATTTTTACCACACTGTGGCCGGGTAAAAAGGCTTCAAGATGCTTGCCCACGCATATCGGACCCACTCCTGGACCACCGCCACCATGGGGAATGCAGAATGTCTT
>JANOGQ010000536.1:0-3054 GCA_031406105.1 Lysobacterales bacterium
GGTTTTCGTTGATGGCTGACTCGGCCACCAGCTCAAAACCCGCTTCTTGCATGAACTCGATCACGGCACTTTTCTTCAGGTAGCCATAGGCGCCATTGGCCCATTCATCGGGCTTGTCTTCGGCCGCCTGGTGCTGCACCACGCCAACAATCCCACCCGGCTTGAGTACGTCAAATGCATTCTGCAGTGCTGAGCTGCGGAATCCTCCCTGGTCCTCGAAGCGATTGAGGTTGTGCAGGGCACGAATGAACAACACTGCATCAGCTGTGCCCTTCATTTCGTCGGGCATGGCGCCGAATACGAAGGCTGAAACACTGGCTGCAGCATCGCTGCGCCAGCCATTGGCTTCGGCTGTCCAGTCGCTTACCCAGGTCTCTTTGCTTTTGAGAATTTCGTCGGAAAAGAATCCAAACAAGGGATACATATCCAGCGAGTAATCAGCCCCGATCAGAGCACCATCACTGCCCAGGTAGGGCAACAGGATTTTGCTGTACCAACCTCCTCCAGGCAGCGCTTCAACCACCGTCATGCCAGGTTCTATGCCAAAAAATCCGAGTGTTTCCGCGGGATGGCGCCACTCATAGCGCGCCTGTACCTCAGCCGGCTGTTCGGCCAGAACGGTTGCCAGTCGGGCGGGGTCGGCAATGACTGCTGGCGCAATGAGCAGCAGATTCAGCGCTGTGAAAATTGCTAAAAAGCGTATCCTGGCCATCATGGGAATCCTCTTTGGCAGTATGATTCAGAACATCGAACTCTTACTCTATTAGTAGCAGATAAGCCGACTTTTTTCAGCACCAATAAAGCAAAACCTGATGCATCTACTGATTCTGTTCATCATTTTACTGATCCTGCTGCTGGCCCCGGGCATTTGGGTACAGAAAGTCATGCGGCGATATCGTGAGCCGGCCAATCGCTATGAGCAAAGCGGCGCTGAACTGGCGCGACGCCTGCTGGATGCCTATGGCATGGAAAAAGTGGCGGTGGAACGCACTGAGCAGGGTGATCATTATGACCCGATTGCCAAGGTGGTGCGCCTGTCGTTGCCGCATCATGACGGGCACTCGCTGGCCGCGCAGGTGATCGCCGCCCATGAAGCCGGCCATGCGCTGCAGGACGCCACGGCTTACCCACCACTGAAACATCGCACACTCTGGGTACGTCGGGTTGGGCCGGTAGAGAAAATCGGTGCTGGTTTGCTGATGGCCACACCACTGATCGTGGGCATCACACGGCTGCCCTGGGCTGGTGCGTTGATATTGTTGGGAGGTGTTCTGACTCTGGGCTCCACGGTGTTGATCCACCTGCTGACCCTGCCCACCGAATTCGACGCCAGCTTTAAACGAGCCTTGCCCATGCTGGATGAGCAGGCGATTCTGTTCCAGGGCGATGAGCGGCATGCGCGCAAGCTGCTGCAGGCTGCAGCCTTGACCTATGTGTCAGCGTCCTTGATGAGCCTGCTCAACATCGCGCGCTGGTGGGCCATCCTGCGGCGTTGAATTGCAGGAGGCTCCCTGGAGCCGATCATCAATCGCTGGATCGCTCCTAAGAGCGGATGACGCGAATCAGTTCACCCGGCGTGCCATTGGTGAGCAGGTATATTGCGCCTTCGGGACCCACCCGCACTTCGCGCACTCGTGCTTTGATTTCGGGGAACAGGGTTTCTTCACTGCCGGTCTTGCCCTTGGAAACCTCCAGCCGTCGCACTTCCTGATTCACCAGAGCGCCGATCAGCAGATCACCCGACCACTCGGGAAACATGTCGCCGGTATAAATGGCCAGGCCTGAGGGGGCAATCGAGGGCACCCAGTAGTGTTCCGGCTGGGCCATGCCGGGCCAGCTGGTATGCGGTGAAATGATGGCGCCGCTGTAATCCAGGCCGAACGTGATGGCGGGCCAGCCATAGTTGACGCCCGCTTCGATGCGGTTCACTTCATCGCCGCCCTGGGGGCCATGTTCGTGCAGCCAGATGGTGCCGTCGGCGGCTACTGCCAGGCCTTGCGGATTTCGGTGGCCGTAACTGTACACATAAGGCGCTTCAACAAAGGGATTGCCGCTGGCAGGCTGGCCACTGTCTGTCATGCGCAATACCTTGCCCAGTTGCTTGTTCACATCCTGCGCTGCTTCGCGGTAGTTGAAACCATCACCGCTGGTCAGTAGCAAACTGCCATCGGCCAGAAAGACCATGCGCGCGCCGTAGTGGACGGGTGTGTCCTTGCGCGTTTGCATGCGAAAAATGATCTCGACGTCTTCCAGTCCCTGCTCGGCCAAACGACCCCGTGCAATCGCGGTGCCATTGTCTTTGGGCGTGCCTTCCGCAAACGAAAGATAGACCAGTCTGTTACTTTCAAAACGTGGATGCAGGACTACATCGAACAAACCACCCTGGCCAGCGTAATACACCTCGGGCACACCGCCTAAGGGCTCACTCACCTGGCCATCTGCGGATATATGCCGCAAGCGTCCCGGTAACTCGGTGACGAGGTAACTGCCATCGGGCAAGAAAGCCAGGCTCCAGGGATTTTCAAGGCCGCTGGCCACGGTTTGCAGCTGGTAAGGTACTTCAGCATGGCAGCTGCTGATAAACCACAGCAAAGCCAGCAGCGGCCAGAAGGCAGCAGATTTATGCTGGCGCTGGAGGTTCCCGGCCACGGATCTTGCCGCTATTGCTGTATCGGAATGCTTGTTGCTGTTGGTATTTTTTCGATGCATTGGTGTTGCCCCTTTCCTCTGCTGTGGTAGCCTTGCTGGCACGGCTGGCAAGAGCAAGAATAACCGATCATGAAGCGCTGGATTCAAACCGTGTTGGCATGGGCAGTCGCCGTGCTTCTGACTTATTCACTGGCAACCTTTGCTGCCAGCCATTCCGTGGCTGGCCATCTGGCTGATCTGGGCGTTCCGCTGAGCCTGGGTGAACGACTGCAGATGAGTGCCCGCGACCAACTGGGTATGACGGGCCTGTTCCTGCCACTGATTGCTGTGGGTATGTCCCTTGCCCTCGGCGTGGCAGCCTGGCTGGGACGCCGTCGACCGCAACGACGCGCCGTGCTGTTCATG
>JANOGQ010000552.1:0-4489 GCA_031406105.1 Lysobacterales bacterium
GGCAGAACGGCTACTTCAGCAAGTCCATCGCGCCGATTCGTAATCACGTCGGAGAGGTGGTGCTGGATCACGATGAGCACATGCGCCCCGACTCCACGCTGGAAAGTCTGGCCAGCCTGAAACCGGCCTTCACCATTCCGGGTGAGCAGGGAGGCTTTGATGCTGTGGCCTTGCAGCGCTATCCGGAGATAGAAAACATCGACCATCGTCACACGGCGGCCAACTCCAGCGGCATTGTCGACGGCGCTGCCACGGTGTTACTGGGCAATGCTGAAGCCGGAAAGCGCATGGGCCTCAAACCGCGTGCACGCATTCGCGCTTTTGCCTCGATTGGTTCTGAACCCACCATCATGCTCACCGGCCCGGCTCCCGCTACCGAAAAAGTATTGCGGCGTGCTGGCATGAATACGTCTGATATTGATCTGTTCGAACTGAATGAAGCTTTTGCAGCGGTGGTACTGCGTTATATGCAATGCCTCAACATTGCACATGACAGGATCAACGTGAATGGCGGGGCCATTGCCATGGGCCATCCGCTGGGTGCTACCGGGGCCATGATACTGGGCACCGTGCTTGATGAGCTGGAACGCCGTAACCTCAGCACCGCACTGGTCACCCTGTGTATTGGTGCCGGCATGGGCACAGCCACAATCATCGAACGCGTTTGAACCCAGAAACCACTGCGCCATGCACCGAACAGAGAAACAGAACATGACAACGACGATTCAATACGCAGTAGATAAAGACGGCATCGCCTTACTGACCATCGACCTGCCGGGCAAGTCCATGAACGTGCTCACGCCGGAACTGATGGACGAGCTCGACCAGCGGGTAGACCAGGTAGTGGCTGATGCTGCAGTGAAAGGCGCGGTGCTCACATCGGCCAAGCAAGCCTTCATTGCCGGTGCCGACATCAAGGATATGGTCACGGCTTACGATCGCGGGATAGGCGAGCAGGAAGCCAGTGGATTCAGCCGGCGACTGAACCGAATCCTGCGCAAAATGGAAACCTGCGGCAAACCTTTTGCTGTAGCCATCAATGGTCTGGCACTGGGTGGCGGGCTGGAAGTCTGCCTGGCTTGCCATTACCGGGTGCTGGCCAGCGACAGCGGTGCCGTGCTGGGTTTTCCTGAGGTTAATCTCGGCCTCTTGCCCGGAGCGGGCGGCACGCAACGCACCCCCAGGTTGATTGGCCTTGAAGCCGCTCTGCCCATGATCCTGCAATGCATCAACCAGACACCGGAACAGGCCCTGAAGCTGGGACTGGTGCACGAACTTGCACCGCTTTCTGAAATCGTGGAACGCGCCCGGCAGTGGGTACTGAATTCCGGTGATGCCACGCAGCCCTGGGACAAAAAAGATTTCCGGATGCCCGGTGGCGCTGGCGCCATGACGCCCAGGAATGCACAGAATTATATGGTGGGCACTTCTCTGCTGGCTGGTAAAACCCAGCACAACTACCCGGCACCGATATCAGCGCTTTCCGCCATATATGAAGGCTGCATCACGCCCATCGACACGGGCCTCGATATCGAATCACAATACTTTGGCAAACTGCTGGCCGGCCCGGTGGCACGCAACATGATGCGCACCCTGTTCGTACACAAAGGTGCCGCAGACAAGCTGGCCCGGCGCCCGGCGGGCGTTGCGAAATCCAGTGTGAAGAAACTCGGCATTCTGGGCGCCGGCATGATGGGCGCGGGGATTGCCTATGTATCCGCCCAAGTGGGCATGCAAGTGATCCTGCTCGATACCGACCAGGCAAGTGCCGAAAAAGGCAAAGCCTACTCCAGCAGCCTGCTGGACAAAGCCATTGCCCGTGGCAAGTCAACTGAAGCAAAGAAAGCTGCCCTGCTGGACAGAATCAGCGCCACCACCGACTACGCTTTGCTCGAAGGCTGCGAGCTCATTATCGAAGCTGTGTTTGAAAGCGTCAAAATCAAAGCTGATGTGACGGCCAAAGCAGAGGCCGTTATTCCGGCTACTGCAATCTTTGCGAGCAACACCTCGACTCTGCCCATCACCGGTTTGGCTGAAGCCTCAAAACGGCCGGAGTCTTTTATCGGTATCCACTTTTTCTCACCGGTCGACAAGATGCCGCTGGTGGAAGTGATAGTGGGTGAGAAAACTTCTGACGAAGCCATCGCCCGCAGCCTTGATTACATCCAGCAGATCCGCAAAACACCAATCGTTGTGAATGACAGCCGCGGCTTTTTCACCAGCCGCGTATTCAGTACCTTTACCAGCGAAGGCATACGCATGCTGGCCGAAGGCGTGAATCCGGCATTAATCGAAAACGCAGCCAAAATGGCTGGCATGCCGGTAGGGCCTTTGGCGGTGAGCGATGAGGTCAGTCTGGAGCTGGGTCACAAAGTCGGAATGGCAACCGCCGAGGCATTGGGTCTACCCTACCCCAGTGATCCTGCCCAGGAAGTCAACCTGAAAATGGTTACCGAACTGCAACGCATCGGCAAAAAGGCTGGCAAGGGCTTTTACGCCTATCCACCCCAGGATGACAAAAGCGGGGGCAGAAAGCACTTATGGCCAGGTCTGGCTGAGCATTTTCCACTGGCAGCCGAACAGCCTGCAGTGGAACACGTGAAGCAGCGTTTGCTGCACCGCCAGGCGCTGGAATCTGCCCGCTGCATGGAAGAAGGCGTGATATCCCATCCCGAAGATGCCGATATCGGTTCCATCTTCGGCATCGGTTTCCCGGCCTGGACCGGTGGCGTGCTGTCCTACATCGACACCATCGGCTTGCCGCAGTTTGTGGCGGATTGTGATCGCCTGGCCGAACACTACGGCGAACGTTTCAAAGTATCGCACTGGCTGCGTCAACGCGCCCAAACCGGCCAAGCCTTCTATACCGCGCCCAAAGCGGCAGCCTGAAAAGATACTGCAAGGATATTGAGGAAAGAGTATGGCCATGCAAAGACTGATATTCGAAGAAGAACACACTTTATTCCGCGACCAGGTGCGGCGCTTTATGCAGACCGAGTACGAGCCGCAGGTTGAACGCTGGCGCGAACAGGGCTTTTGCGACAAGGAAGCCTTTCTCAAAGCAGGCGAGCAGGGGCTGCTGTTCATGTGGGCCGATGAAAAATATGGTGGCCTCGGTATAAAGGACTTTCGCTTCGAACTGATCGTGGCCGAGGAAACCATCCGCCATGCTGATCCCGGTTTGTTCCTTTCCCTGCACAGCCGCCTGGTGGGGCCTTACATCGGCCAGCTGGGCAGTGAAGCGCTGAAAGACCGCTTGATTCCCAAGTGCATCACAGGTGAAGCCATATTGGGTGTGGCCATGACCGAACCCGGCGCTGGCAGCGATATTTCCGGAATGAAGACCCGTGCTGTGCGCGATGGCGATGACTGGATCATCAGTGGCTCCAAGACTTACATATCCAACGGCATCAACGGCACTCACTTTGTCGTCGCCGCCCGCTCTGTGCCCGACAAGCCTCATGGCCTGGGCTTGTTCGTGGTTGAAGCCGGCATGCCCGGCTTCCACCGTGGCCGCAACCTGAAAAAGATGGGCCTCAAAGCGCAGGACACGGCGGAACTTTTTTTTGAGAATGTCCGCGTACCTGCTGAGAATGTATTGGGTGACCCGGAACGGGGCTTTTACAGCCTGATGCATTTCCTCGCCGAAGAACGACTGATCAGCGGCAGCCAGTCACTGTGCCATGCGCAAGTCGCCTTTGATATCACCATGCCTTACATCCTCGTAAGCAAGGCTTTTGGCCGCCCTATCGCTGCCTTCCAGAACACAAGGTTCAAAATGGCGGAAATGCGCACCGAGCTGGATGTGGCCCAAACTTTTACCGACCAGTGTGTACTGCTGCACAACGACGGCAAACTGACTGCAGATCTGGCTGCCGAGCTCAAGTATCACAATACCGAAGTGGAATCCAAAGTGATGGACGAGTGCGTGCAACTGCATGGCGGTGCGGGTTTCATGGACGAATACCGCATCTCACACATGTTCACCGATGCCCGCGTCTCGCGTATTTATGCCGGCAGCACGGAAATCATGAAAGAAATTATTGGCCGCAGCATTGGCCTGGATGAGCGGCAGTTGATGAAAGGCTAACAATCGCGCAAATCAAACTGGCGCCGTGGGGGCTGATGACCAACGATCAGCAGACGTTTCTTACTGCTGCAACAAATGCCAGAATTCTTTCAGGTAACCCTGCCCGTCTGCGTGCGCCACTTGCTTGCCCGCTATTGCCGCACCGCTTTTGCATGACCAGGCGTAAACCGTGGCCCGACCCGTGACATAGGCCGGCAATCCAGCAGCATCCGGGTTCTCGCTGCAGAAGTTCTGCATGGCTTGGGTGGGTATTTGCGAAAGGTCAGCCTGCTCTTCGCAGGGCAGATTGGCACCCACTGGGCAGATATAGATCTGCGATTGCATGCAGCGCCAGCGCACGGCGGCCTGGACAGGTTCGGCCAACTCCGCATTGATCAGGCCCTGTTTGCGCAGCGGTGC
>JANOGQ010000555.1:0-1832 GCA_031406105.1 Lysobacterales bacterium
GCTGCTGAGCAGCAAGCCGCTAAACATCACAATTCGCTTCACAAAACCTTCTCCTGTTGCAATCGGGCCCATGGCCCGATCTACGGTCTGACTCATACGATAACTCTCGACTTTTCTGCAGCTTTTTTTTGGGCTTTGGCCCTCAGCGCTCATGCTGCATTGCTGATTGGGGTAAAAATCCCGGTCTGATTCGAGAAAAAACCTCTGCCCAACTGATATTTATGCACTTTTCAGACAAGGAAAACAATCTTGAGTTTCTTGCAATTGGGTAAATTAACACCGAATGGTGGGGTTTTCTCGATTAAAGGGGCCTGAGGCGCTCTCCATGTGATAAGTGACTTTGCTGCCGGCCTCGGCGGGTTTGTCACGAGCAAGGCTCGCTCCTCGTGTAGGGGGCCATCTTGTGGCCGACCGGCCAGGTCAGGAGCAAGGCTCGCTACAACAGGCCCGAATCATGGGCCATCTGGTCCGCGTGGTAGGAGGACCGCACCAGCGGGCCTGAAGCCACATGAGTGAAACCCAGATCGTAAGCCAGCGCTTGCAGCTGCTGGAACTCATCCGGAGTCCAGTAACGCATAACCGGGTGGTGATGCGGGCTGGGCTGCAGATACTGGCCTATAGTGACCAGGTCAACCTGGTGTTGCCGCAAATCCCGCAGAGTCTGTTCTACCTGTTGCAGAGTTTCACCCAGGCCCAACATGATGCCCGACTTGGTTGGCACCTTTGGCTGTCGCTGCTTGAAAGCCTGTAACAAGCGCAAAGACCACTGATAATCGGCCCCCGGGCGGACATTGCGATACAGCGCCGCCACCGTTTCAATATTGTGATTGAACACATCTGGCGGTGAGACGGTGAAAATATCCAGAGCCTTTTCCAGTTTGCTGCGGCCGCGGAAATCAGGGACCAGGATTTCCACCCGGATGCCCGGATTGGCTGCCCGCACGGCATCAATACATGCAGCAAAATGTGCCGCACCGCCGTCCCGCAGGTCATCCCTATCCACTGAGGTAATCACAACATAGCGCACGCCCATTTCCTGCACGGAAGCTGCCAGTTGCCGGGCTTCGTCCATATCGGGAGCCTGCGGCCGGCCATGTGCTACGTCGCAGAATGAACAACGCCGCGTGCAGATTTCACCCAACACCATAAAAGTGGCCGTGCCCTTGGAAAAACATTCATGAATATTCGGGCAGGAGGCTTCTTCGCAAACGGTCACCAGTTTGCGATCCCGCAAGCGTGCCTTGAGCTCACCCACAGCATTACCGGCAGGCAGCCGCACCCGTATCCAGGATGGCTTACGCAAAGCAGGCAGTGACTGATCGAACTTTGCAGTATTGCGCGCCATCTTGGCTTCGCCCTGCTGCTTGCTGGCATGCGCAGCCCCAGCAGGTTTCAGACCTTGTGGAATATCGAGTATCAATTTGTCCGCCTCAGTCATGCGGTTCGTTCTCCTGCTTTTTTGGGCCTATCCAGAGCTTTAGAAACAGCCATGGTAGCTGGCTGTCGCGGCCGTTCAATATACAGAGCTTCCATCCTGGATGCGCCCGAAACCCAGTTGCGCAGCCATCTCGATAAGCAGTCGTTGTTCTACTGTGGCCAGGTCTACAGCCACAAAGTGCGACAAATCAGTTACCTCCAGGCCGGAAAATCCACAGGGATTGATGCGCTGGAAAGGCTCAAGATCCATGGCCACATTCAATGCCAGACCGTGAAACGAACAACCCCGCCGTACACGCAATCCCAGTGAAGCTATTTTAGCCTGGTTGACGTAAATGCCGGGCGCCCCGGGCCGCCGTTCAGCCACCCCACCAAAATGAGACACAAGCCGCAAA
>JANOGQ010000579.1:0-15188 GCA_031406105.1 Lysobacterales bacterium
CAGGTACTTCGACTTGAATACACTGACAGCGCCTTGCCACACGCTGCCGCCGATCTTCTCGCTCTGTGCCTGAGTGGTTTGAGATGAGTAACGGCCCAGCACCACTGCGAGCAGAGTAGCCATCAGCAGGCAAGCCAGAGATATCGTCATGATACCTTGCTCTCCACTTTCTGCGGCCATCCCGGCAGTCAGCCGTGGGCCAATGATGGCACCAATACTGCCGCCGGCCATGATGAAACCGAACAATCTTTGTGCCTGTCCTGGTCTGAACACATCGGCCATGAAGCTCCAGAACACGGACACCACGAATAAATTGAACACACTCAGCCAGACATAGAAGGCCCGCTGGATGGGAACGGGTGTGGCTGCACCGTCAAAGCTCAGCAGGAAGAACAACATATTGGCGCTGAAGAAAAGGTAAATGGCGGGAATAAATTGCCCGCGGCGGAAGCGCGAAACCAGGAAACCGAAAATCGGTACCATGATCAACATGGTCACAAATGTCGCGGTGTACAGCCAGTGCAAGACATCACTGTTATAGGCAGCCACCGTGCCGCGTAATGGACGCAGCATGAAATATCCACCCAACAGAAAGAAAAAATAAGCAAAAGCAATTGCCAGGCGGGGCCACTCGCCTTGCTCAACCATAACCAGCCGATTGATGAGCCGGGTCGTAGTCAAAGGCTGAGCCCGGCGGATTTAACAATCAGGACTAGAATCACTGTGACCGGGTTAGACAGGGATAATCGCGTCAGCAGCACGCTGGAATCAACCTCCTGGATGTAAGATCAGACAGCTGGAAATGCCCATCCCAGCGTGATATCCGGGCTCGAGGGATCGGGCAACGCAAGTCACCAAGCTTATCATTTTCAGGGTCGGCTTGCCGCACAGTGCAGCTCCGGGCAGGGCTGGTGTTTTTCGCCTGCCAAGTGCATTCGGAAAATGATTTTCGAAAATTGATTTTCAACTTGCGTGCCCAAGCTAAGCAGGTATGATGCATTCAGTCCACAGTACGCCATCGTATGGAATTTGATTACATTATTGCCGGAGCTGGATCGGCAGGTTGTGCGCTGGCCGGCCGTCTGAGTGAAAACCCCAATACGCGGGTGCTCTTGCTGGAAGCCGGCGGCCGTGACTGGCACCCCTTTATTCACATGCCTGCAGGGCTTTCCAAACTGGTTGGCATGAGCAGTGTCAACTGGGCATTTAATACTGAAGCGCAGGCGGAGCTGAATAATCGGCAACTGTTCTGGCCGCGCGGGCGGGTTCTGGGCGGTTCCAGCTCCATCAATGCCATGTGTTATTCCCGGGGTCACCGCAAGGACTACGATAACTGGCAGGCAGCCGGAAACCAGGGTTGGGATTTTGAGCATGTATCGCCCTTTTTCATCCGCTCCGAAGACCAGGAAAATGGCGCTTCTGATTTGCATGGCAAGGGCGGGCCTTTGTCGGTGCAAAACCTGCGCCACAAGAATGCACTGAGTGGGGTTTTCATCCAGGCGGCAGTCGAAGCCGGCCATCCGCGCAACACCGACTTCAACGGCGCACGTCAGCGCGGGTTTGGTTATTACCAGGTAACGCAGCGCAATGGCCGTCGCTGCAGCAGTGCTGTTGCCTACCTCAGACCGGCAATGGACAGGCCTAACCTGACGGTTCGGACTGGTGCCCTGGTCGAGCAAATCCAGCTGCATCAAAACCGGGCCGAAGCGCTGCGATATCGCTGGAGGGGCAAGGAGGTTCGCGTTGAAAGCGGACAAATCATCCTTGCCGGTGGAGCGATCGGATCACCCCATATGCTGATGCTGTCCGGTATCGGCCCGGCAGAGCACCTGCACCATCACGGCATAAGGGTCCGTCACGATTTACCCGGCGTCGGGCAGAACCTTCAGGATCATCTGGACATCAGCTCTCTGGTCAAATGTCACCAGCCCATCACATACGACCAGTTGAACCAGGTCAGTGTCGTACTGCGTTATTTTTTTGGCCGCCAGGGCCCGGGCAGTTCCAATATCGCCGAAGCGGGTGGATTCATTGTTTCACGCCACGCAACGGATGACCGGCCTGACATCCAGATGCATTTTGTGCCCGCACAGCTGGACGATCATGGCAGAAACCGCCTGCCCGGCCATGGAATGACCATACACGCTTGTCCTTTACGCCCGGAAAGTCGCGGCGAAATCCGCCTGAAATCCCGCGATCCATCGATTGCTCCAAGCCTGCAGCCCAATTATATGAGCCAGGAATACGATCGAAAAATGATGCTGGAATGCGTCAGGCTCGCTCTTGAGATTTTTTCTCAGGCGGCCTTCGCTCCCTTCATCAGTGAGCAGGTTTTACCGGGCCGGGATGTTCAAACCGACGAGGGTTTGATGGAATTTATCCGGCGCAAGGCGGAAAGCATCTATCACCCTATAGGTACCTGCAAAATGGGTAATGACGCTCTGGCAGTGGTGGATCACAAACTGCAGGTTCATGGTTTATCGGGTCTGGCAGTGGTCGATGCTTCGATTATGCCAACTCTGGTGAGCGGGAATACCAACGCACCCACCATCATGATTGCCGAGAAGTATGCCGCACAGGAAGCGGCTTCCTGATTCGATTTTGCAGTAAGCGAGCCCTAAGAGCAGAGCCTCAGAATCTGCGTGTCGACAGCATGGGCAGTGGCACATGCAGCAGGTCGCAGGTGACGCGCAACAGTTCCAGTTCTTGCACTACGGCTTTGCCATCTTTCATCACTGTGGCTAACAGTGCAGCCACTAACTTCTGTTTCTCCGCCGGGGCCAGCCGGTCCAGCACGGGCAAGTCCTGGTCCAGTGCGCTTGGCCAATCAGCCAGTTCGGGCATCGCTTTGCCAGCTTCATCCAAAACTGCCGCACCTGCGGCAAATGCTGATTGTTTCGCAAGCTCAGCATCATTGCCATGACTGGCGAGTATGGACAGCAGCCGCAGCGCCTGTTGCTTGCAGGATGACAAATTCTTGTTGCCAGACATGCGCACCGAACCGGGGTTTTGAGACTCCCATACGTGCTGTACCGTGACCCGCGATAAAAGGTACTCAAAGATGTCGATGCGGCCATCCAGCGCAAGCAGCTGCTGCACTGCCGACAATAGCTGGCTGATGTAGTCCAGTGGATGACGTTTCAAGGCCGGGAATGCCAGTTCCAGCAGAGGTAAGCGCTGTTCAGTAACAGGATCGCCACCGGCTTCAATCAGTGAACGCACCTGCGACTCAACATTCACACCAAGAGTTTTGGCAACCAGCAGCAGCTGCTGCTCTTTGATGTCGCTTGCCGGATCCAGCAAGGTATAGAGCAACACAGCGGCCGACCATTCGGTGGACTGGGCAGCCCGGCGTACATTCAGAGGAATTGAAGCGGTGACTCTAGCGGCCAGCAGTATATTCTCCCAACCCGGTTTGCCAATCTGCTCAATCAAACGGCTGGGGTCCAGCAACAGGTCAGTAACACCACCACTGGCAGAACCCGAAGTAGCCTTGGCCTGCGAATCTTCCTGCTCCGCGGCCCTTTGCAACTCCTGGTTGATCATCCGCGCTTCCAATTGCTCCAGCTCTTCTGGCCGAAACCCGGGATCGACCCGTTTAATGCGCTTTTCGATGGGGGGATGAGTGGCAAACAACATCATCTTCCTGCCGTTGCCAAACAGCATATGACTGATTTCTTCCGTATCAGCAGCCAGCACAGAGCCACCATTGAAAACGGCTATTTTCTTCAAAGCACCGCCGATGCCCTGGCTATCACGAGTAAATTGCACAGCCGAGGCATCGGCCAGATATTCCCGCTGACGCGAAACGGCTGATTTGATCCAACGGCCGAAGAATTGGCCGACATAGCCCACTATCAGCAAACCCATGGCGATCGCAAAAACCGCTATCACGTGCTTGTCGCGACTTCGGCCGAAGTGGCGACCGTGCAGCAACACCCGTCGGCCGATGATGGCCAGCAGCAGTATTCCGAACAAGGCACCCATCAGGCGTATGTTAAGCCGCATGTCACCATTCAGAATATGGCTGAATTCATGCGAAATGACGCCCTGCAACTCTTCACGGCTCAGCTTCTCGAGGCAACCACGGGTTACTGCTATGGCTGCATCCGCAGGGCTGAAACCAGCCGCAAAGGCATTGATTCCGGATTCTTTCTCCAACACGTAGATTTCAGGCACCGGCACGCCTGCCGCCAGGGCAATTTCCTCAACCACATTACGCAAGCGCCTGCGCAAAGGGTCATGCGGATCGGCATCTACCAGTGTGCCGCCCAATTCGCGAGCCACTTGTCCGCCACCGGAACGCAGGCTGCTGGTGCGATACATACTGGCCAGGCCAATCACCAGCAAACTGATTACAGCACCCCCGGTGAGCAGTGGCAGATTCTGCTTGAGATGTTCGCTGCTGAACATGGAAACACCCTCTCCCTGCAAAGGTGACAAGCCCAAAACCACCAGCAACAACAAATCTATGGCTATCACAACAGCCAGCACAGCCAATGCAAACAGGAGCAACAGCCAGCGCGAACGGGTTTTGGCGCGCGCTTGTTGTTCAAAAAAGTTCATGAGGGTAAATTCATTGAGGGGAGATGTTTGGGGTCAGGGATGTTTGGGGTCAGAGTGAAAATTTAAAGCGGTTAAGCTTGGCTCTGACTGCATGAATTTTTACTCTGACCCCAAACATCCCCAAACAGCCAATTCTCAGAATGAAACCCGGGGTACCTCGCGCTTCGCGTCATCTTCAATTTGCAACAATTCGGCTGCCCGGAAATTGAACCAGCCGGCAAAGAAATTGTTAGGGACGGATTCGCGCAGCGTGTTGTAGTCCATCACCGAGTCGTTATAAGCCTGCCTTGCAAAAGCAACCTTGTTTTCAGTGGTGGTCAATTCTTCTGAAAGCTGCATCATGTTTTCATTGGCTTTCAGATCAGGGTAAGCCTCGGAAAGTGCAAACAAGCGGCCCAGGGCACCGGAAAGCCCTTGCTCAGCTTGTGACAGCTGTTTCATGGCCTCCGGATCAGTAGGATCATTGGCCGCAGCTTTGAGGCCAGATACCGCCACATTGCGCGCATTGATTACCGCTTCCAGTGTTTCCCGCTCATGGGCCATGTAACCCTTGGCAGTTTCCACCAGGTTGGGAATCAGGTCGTGTCGGCGCGTGAGTTGCACATCAATCTGGGCAAACGCGTTTTTGTAACGATTCCGACCTGCAACCAGGCGGTTGTAAATCGATACCGCAAAAAGTACCAGACCAACGATCAGAGCCAAAAATGTCCAGCCACCCATGAGCCTACTCCCCGGTTTGTACCAGGCCTCAGTGTAGCAAATCTTTGGTCCATGGAAGGGTGCCTGAGGTCATGCTTGAACTCCTCCGGGAGCTCCGATCAATTGGCCCCTGAACAATCGGAGTTTGCCTCAGCCCGCTGATTTGATACGAATCAGGATCAGCCAGCTTCAGCTGCCAACTTGTCCCAGGAATCACGCAGCGACACGGCACGGTTCAACACCGGTTTGCCGGGCTTCGAATCCATTGCATCGTGTACAAAATAGCCCGTACGTTCGAACTGGTACACATCCCCCGCCCTGCCGTTGGCTACATCGGGCTCAACAACGGCGTTGCTTATGATATCCAGCGAATGAGCATTGATGAATTGCAGAAACTCTCTGGATTTATCTGCCAGTGGATTGGGCACAGAAAACAGGCGGTCATACAATCGTACTTCGGCGCGAACGCCCTGCTGGGCAGAAACCCAGTGTATGGTGCCTTTGACTTTGCGCGAGGCGCCCGGCAAACCCGAACGTGTGTCCGGATCAAATTCGCAATGCAATTCTTTCACCATGCCCTGCTGGTCTTTGACCACATCCACGCAGCGGATGATGAAGGCATTGCGCAGCCGCACTTCACCACCTGGCCTGAGGCGAAAGAATTTACCCGGCGGATTTTCCATGAAGTCAGATTGTTCAATCCATATTTCGCGGCTCAGTGGCACCCGGCGATTGCCCATGGCTTCATCCTGCGGGTGCAGTGCAGCTTCCAGCCATTCAGTTTGGCCTTGCGGATAATTGATCAACACCACTTTCAAAGGATCAAGCACGGCCATGCTACGCGGCGCAGTTGCATTGAGATCATTGCGCAGGGCATTCTCCAGCACACTCATGGAAATGATACTTTCGGACTTGGAAATTCCCATCTCTTCCCAGAAGGCACGTATGGAAGAAGCTGTGTAACCGCGGCGGCGCAAACCTGACAGAGTCGGCATTCGCGGATCATCCCAGCCATTAACGTGGCCTTCTTCAACCAGTTGACGCAAACGGCGTTTGCTCATCACCGTATAGTCCAGATTGCCTCGGGCAAACTCAATTTGCTGAGGATGGCAAGGTGCCGGAATATTCTCCAGGAACCAGTCATACAGCGGCCGATGATCTTCAAATTCGAGCGTACAAAGTGAATGTGTAATGCCTTCGATGGCATCTGAAATCCCGTGGGCCCAGTCATACATGGGATAAATGTGCCACTTATCACCGGTGCGGTGATGGCAGGCATTGCGTATGCGGTAAATCACCGGATCACGCAGATTGATATTGGGCGAGGCCATATCTACTTTTGCCCGCAGGACATATTTACCGTCTTCGAACTCACCCGCTTTCATACGGCTGAACAAATCCAGGTTTTCTTCCATCGGACGATCGCGCCAGGGGCTGTCGCGGCCTGGTTCGGTTAATGTTCCCCGGTAAGCACGTATTTCCTCACCGCTTAATTCCTCCACATACGCTTGGCCCTTGCGAACCAGGTGCAGGGCGTACTGGTAGAGCTCTTCGAAATAATCTGAAGCATGCCGCAACTCTGTCCACTCAAAACCCAGCCAACGTACATCCTCCTTGATGGCGCGTTCAAAATCCTCGTTCTCAGCCAATGGATTGGTATCGTCAAAGCGCAAATTGGTACCACCACCGAATTCGGCTGCAATACCAAAATTCAGGCAAATCGATTTGGCGTGGCCAATATGCAAATGCCCATTAGGCTCGGGTGGGAAGCGGGTCAGAATCGATTGATGCTTACCCGACTTCAAGTCAGCCAAAACCATATTACGGATAAAATGAGTGGGCTTAATGGTAATTTCGCTATTCATTGACAGTCTCTTGGAAAAGGGGCTTGGCCAGCTGGCATCAACCCGGGGCGTGTTGCACTGGTTCTGTATGACGGGCCCTGGTTACCCTGCCTGAGTGAGCCTGGCAGCCCGAATTTGCCACTTGCATTTGCATTGGCAGATGAAAGCGGTAAATTCTAACGCATTGAGCCAGTTCACCACTATGATCCTTTATAACAATAGCCGGGCAGAGTGTCTCTGGCTGAGAGCGGAAAGCGTATGAACAGCAAGCCCAACATGATTTCAGCCTATACCCTGCCCGGCGCGCCCGAAGGAGTTGAGAAGCTGATTCGCCCGGCCCGACCCAGGCGCGAATGGATGGATCGCACGCCGGAAAACTATGCGTATCGCTGTATTCCGATGACCGCTGCCAATACCATGGGCTGGGAAATTCTTAATCCGGTGAGCTGTGAATTTCGCTGGAATGGATTAACGCCCCACACGCAAGTATTCGTTTACAAGGAAAAAGAGCTTCGTTTTGGACCCAAATCCCATTTTGGCACTGGGGTGGTCACATGGGATTTGCCTTTCCTGTTCAAAACCCCTCCTGATTATGGGCTGGTAGTCACCGGGCCGGCCAACCATGACCGGCCTCACATCACACCCCTGGATGGTTTTATCCGCAGTGACTGGCTGCCTTTTCCATTCACCATGAACTGGCGCATCACCACAGCCGATGTCACTTTGCGATTTGAGGAGGGTGAACCGATTGCCCGCATCTTCCCCTACCCGCTGGCCTTGCTGGATGAGATACAGATCGAAATCAAGGACTTGTCGGACGATCCGGAATTCGCCCAGCGTTTCAAGCAATGGGGCGAGGTTCGTCAGCAGAATTACCAACAGCGCCAACAGCAACTGCAGGCTGGATTGTCCGGGGAAAAGCCAGACCTGAAAGCCCTGTGGAACCGTCAATACGCCAAGGGTTCAGGTGCGGAAACAAATGAGCAGAAACATCAGACCATATTTCATTGCCAAGCCGTGATTGACCGGCGTAAGCCATGACGAAACAGATCAGTTCAGCGCGGCATCTCAGGATTGCCCGGACCCGCTGCAGCGAATTTCAATCTGCAGCCTGACGGTTGCATGATCTGGCGCGATCGGCAGGAACGGAGAGGCGCAGAAACTCACCTGTTGCTGCCTGCCAGACAAAAAAAAGCCCCGATATTCTCGGGGCTTTAAAGCGCGTCGCATTAGGCAAAGAAATGTGGGGACTGCCTGTGTATAAGCACGACACGCTAGGCACAGTCAACTTACGCTGCCTATGTTAAGCATTGCGGGTTAAAAAACTGTGAACGCGCCGTTTTCTTATCGTGATTCAGGCAATTTTTTTTACCCAAAACAGGAAATGTCAGGCAACCCGCTGGCGATGTTTCTTCAGGTACACCAACAACAGGGAAATTGCTGCCGGAGTAACTCCTGGAATGCGTGAGGCCTGGCCCACATTGGCGGGGCGGATATGGATGAGTTTCTCTCGCACTTCTGTCGACAATCCCGACACTTTACTGAAATCGAAATCCGGGCCAATACCGGTTTCTTCATGGCGAGCCCGATGGGCTATTTCTTCTTGCTGACGCTCCAGGTAACCGGCGTAGCGAACCTGGGTTTCTACCTGGTCTGCAACCTGTGATTCTGTTGTGCCAGGCCCGACGCCTTCCAGACTTACAAGGCTGGCATAACTCAATTCCGGGCGTTTGAGCAGATCCAGGGCCCGCGATTCCTTGCTGAGCTGGATGTTGAATTTCTGCTGCAGCTGCAGGCCCAAATCGTTGTTGGGGGTAAACCAGATATCCTGCAAACGAGCCTGCTCTTTAGTGATGCTGTCCTGCTTGGTGCAAAAGCGCTGCCATTGTTCATCACCGACCAGGCCCGCCTCCCGGCCCCACTCTGTAAGGCGCAAATCTGCATTATCTTCACGCAACAGTAAGCGATACTCAGCTCGACTGGTGAACATGCGGTAAGGCTCCAGGGTACCCAAAGTTACCAGGTCATCTACCATAACCCCGATATAAGCCTGGTCACGCCGCAACAGCAGCGGTGCCTGCTCCCTGGCCAGACGGGCCGCATTAATGCCGGCTAACAGGCCCTGAGCCGCGGCTTCCTCGTAACCGGTTGTGCCATTGATCTGCCAGGCGAAGAACAGGCCTTTTACCTGGCGGGTTTCCAGCTGCGGCTGCAGCTCGCGCGGATCAAAATAATCATATTCAATCGCATATCCCGGCCGACTGATAAAAGCATTCTCAAAACCCCGAATGGAATGCACCAGGTCGAGCTGTACATCAAAGGGCAAACTGGTAGATATGCCATTGGGATACAACTCCCGGGTATGCAGGCCTTCGGGTTCGATGAAAATCTGATGGCTGTTACGTTCCGCAAAACGTACTACCTTGTCTTCAATGGACGGGCAATATCGCGGCCCGATTGCTTCGATTTCACCACTGTACATGGGCGAGCGATGCAAGGATTTGCGAATGATCTCATGGGTGCGTTCTGAAGTGTGGGTTATCCAGCAGCATACCTGTTGCGGGTGGTCTGCTGTGCTGCCGCCAAAGGAGAACACAGGCCTTGGATTATCCCCCGGCTGTTCCTGCAAACCCGTGAAATCGACGGTTTTGCCGTCAATACGGGGCGGTGTGCCGGTTTTAAGGCGACCCACTTTGAACGGTAACTGGCGCAAGCACTCGGCGAGGGTTTGCGCTGGAGGATCTCCGGCACGGCCTGCGGCGTAAGAAGCCTCGCCGATATGAATTTTTCCCGCCAGGAAGGTTCCGGCGGTGAGAACCACCGCCCTGGCCCTGAACTCAACACCAGTGGCGGTGCGACAACCAATGACGCGTTCACCGTCCAACAACAAATCATCCACAGCTGCCTGGAACATCGCCAGGTTCCGCTGTTGTTCTACAGTCGTTCGGATAAAGGCCCGATAAAGATTGCGATCACATTGAGCACGGGTTGCGCGCACAGCGGGTCCCTTGCTGCCATTGAGCGTGCGAAACTGGATGCCTGCCGCATCAGCAGCCTTTGCCATCACGCCACCCAGTGCATCAATCTCTTTGACCAGATGGCCTTTACCAATACCGCCAATTGCCGGATTGCAGCTCATCTGCCCCACAGTTTCGATGCTGTGCGTCAGCAACAAAGTCTGGGCGCCACTGCGTGCCGAGGCCAGTGCTGCTTCAGTGCCTGCATGGCCGCCACCGATCACGATGACATCGAATTGCCGGGCAAATTGCATGAAAAGTCAGCAGCCTTTTGGAAGGGCGAGTATTGTACAAAAATCAAGTGGATAGTGCAGCTTTTCCCTGGCCTTTTCCTGAAACTTTTCCTGAATCTCTTGCAGGGCCGGCAGATCATCAGTCAGATCCTGGCACCCGCCAATTGAGCATGACCGAGGGAAAGACCAGGCTAAGAGCAGGGGAAACCAGACTGGCAATCAGTTATCCGGATCTTCCTGCTCACGCTCTGCATCCGGAGGCTGGTGACGATCAGCACTTGGAGTGATGTTACTGGCATCCGGACTTTGCTCAAAACCCGGCGCTTCACGCGACGGAGGCTGCTGCTGGTAGGGTTGCCGATTGGGTTGCTGATTGGGTTGCCGATTGGGTTGCTGATAGGGTTGCCGATTGGGTTGCTGATTGGCTGGCTGTTGGCGAGCTGGGGCCTGCCGATACACCGACTCACTGCGCCTTGACGGAACCGCAAGCGGGGCAGCAGGTGCTGCAATCTGGTGCGACGGTGGCTGGTTCTGAGTGGCAGGAGCCAACCCCACTGCAGCATCAGTCGGTGGTTCATAGCTCCGGGAGCTGCGGCCTGTGCTGAATGGAATGGCCGGAGCGGTTGGCTGCACAGGTAAGGTGCTGTAGGCTTCTTGCTGGTCATTTTGAGCGGCGTTGGGCTCAACAACTATGGTTTGAGCGCCAACAGGCTCGAGTCGGCTTTCCCGGATTTTCCGCTCACTGCGATTGCTGATGGTCATGCCCTGGTCGCCAGTTTGCGTTGGAGCCACACCGACAGAACGTGACAGGTCCTGCTCTTCATTAACCACCGTCACCGATCGCCGGTCCGGTTGATACGTTTCGCGCTGCCGCAAACCCTCGTCAATCTGCTCGTTGAATCCATCCGAAGCGCCTCTGCGTCCGCGCTGTCCGGGGGGTATCACCACCGGATCGGGGCGATTCTGGGTGGGCGGCTGATTTTGGCCAGGCTGGCCGGGAGGTATTACCACCAGATCGGGAGGATTCTGGATGGGAGGTTGATTTTGGCCAGGCGGACGATACCTGTGCGAACTGCCATAGTAAGGATTGTTGCCGTAATAAGGATGGCTGCCATAGTAGGGATCGCCATAGTAGGGATTGCCGCCATAAGGGCTGCCGTACCTGTAGCCGGCACCATAGCCGTGGCGATAGCCATAGGGAGAACGATAGTATCTGGTATACGAGTAATGCCAGGGATCAAAATAAGGATAGAAAGCATGCCGATAATAAGAATGGGAATAGCCAGGCCAGTAGGTCAGGGGAGTGTATCCCCAGTCGCCATAATAGGCCCCGGAATACCCGGAACTGATGAACCAGCCTGGCTGATAACTACCATAGTGGCGATGGCTGTAATAGCCATGGCCAGGGTAATAAACAAAAGCCTGAGGCTGGTAATAATTTGTGCTGGCCGGATATCCGTGGGAAGGGCTGTAGGTAGTGCAGGCCTGTGCCATCAACAACAGCAGCATTCCAGCGGAAAGAAACAGCGCCCGGAGTCTTGAGGAAGAAAAATGCTTCGGCTCGTTCATCAGGACTACAGGCTAGCATGAAGAGGTGAATTCTTGCTGAATAAAAATGGCTTAAAAGCCTGTTTTCGAGAAACAGCTTTGCGCTTGGAACTCAGAGCGTGGGTTCGTCCGGCAACAGCAGTTCCGCGCCTGCTTGTCCCTTGCCGAATACTTCAACCCGGATATAGGCTTTCTGGCCGTCAGCGGCTGAGGTGGGAGCTTCCAAAATGAAGGGAGCCGTGCTGTGCGGCTCACCCCGCTCTTTCCAGCTCAACTGCACCGCAGTCTGCCGATAATCGCGCACGGGAAAGGTAGTGGAGCAGGAACTGTCGGGCAATACTTGCCCACAACTCACGTAGTCGCCTGATTCGGGAATCAGGATGGTCACATCCTGAATGGTATAGGGCAAAGCGTTATGAATCTCGATTCCGGTAATCTGCAGAAGTGGCCCAGCCGGCTGCTCGGTCTTCGGCGATTGCGGGGCACAGGCAAGCAGCATCCAAAGAACGCCGACAATAATCAGGAGGCGCCTCAAAACCTGGGTGATGTCGCCATAAGCACTGATCATGGCCTGCTTTGCGATTCCTGCTTGCCAAGGGCATTGAGTACAATTTCAGCCACATCACCGGATAAGTCGGAAATGGCTGCGATCCGCCTCAACTCACGAATCATCAATGCCTGTCTGTGCTCGTCGTAGCGTTTCAGTTGATTGAAGGCGCCAACCATGCGGGACGCGACCTGGGGATTTATGTGGTTCAACTCTATGACTCGGTCCGCCAACCATCGATAGCCTTCACCTGAAGCAGCATGGAAACCGGTGGAGTTGGACATGGCGAAAGCCCCGACCAATGAACGCACGCGGTTCGGATTGTTCAGGCTAAAAGCCGGGTGCTGCAGCAGTTGCTCAAGCGCCTGCACCGCTCCAGCGCCTGGCTTGGTGGCCTGCAATGCAAACCATTTGTCCATTACCAGAGAATCTTCGGCCCAACGCTGCTCAAACTGCTGCAACACTTCGGCTGCATAGGGAGAGTCGGTATAGACGAGCGCCGCCAAAGCAGCCATTGAGTCACTCATGTTGTCGCAGTTCCTGAATTGTTGCCATGCCAATTGCTGGCCTTGCTCAAGCTCTGCCAGGAATGACAGACAAGTGTTTTTCAGACTGCGTTCGGCCATGGCGGTTGCGGAGTTCTGATAAGGTTGCCCCGTGTTCAGCCGGTCGAAATTCTCGGTGAACAATTCCTGCAGCTGCTCGGCCAGAAAGCGCCGGGTGAATTGTCGGGCGGCGTGTATGCCGTCCACATCCACAATTGCCATCTGTTCACCCAGGTAATCCTCCGCCGGCAAGCACATGGCCTCTGCCAACAGGGCTGGATCAGTTTTTCTGTCCTGCAATAAGGCGCTGTATGCTGCGGTCAGGTTCTGATCGAGCCGCATTTCCAGGCCCTGGGAATAGAGCCGGGTGTTCTCCAGAATGGCAGCTTCTGCCAGTTGCTGAGCAGCCTGCCAACGAACGTAAGGGTCGGGATCATGCTGCATGAGCACCGCGAGCTGATCTGGCGAATAGTCGTAATGCAGTTTTACCGGCGCTGAAAAATCTCGCAACAAAGCCGGAATGGGGCTTGCGGGGACATTTTCGAACACAAACTCATGCTCGGCCCCAGACAATTGCAGAACACGACTGTTACCTGCAGCGCCCATCTCACCCTGCAATCGCAATGGAATCTGTTCTCCCTCATCGCTCAGCAAACCCATGGCAAAAGGAATCAGCAAATGTTGCTTTTCGGCCTGGTCATGAGTCGCTGGCGTGTGCTGTGAGAGACGCAAAGTGAAGGTTTTGCGTTTTGCGTCGTAAGAGCCATCTGCAGTAATTTCGGGTGTGCCGGACTGGCTGTACCAACGGCCAAAATAGTCCAGATCAGTCCCATTTGCATCTGCCATGGCGGCCAGAAAGTCATCGCAGGTAACAGCCTCGCCGTCATGCCGTTCAAAATACAGCTTCATTCCCTTCTGGAACCCATCCTCTCCCAGCAGGGTGTGAAACATGCGAATAATGGCCGCCCCCTTCTGATACACCGTCATGGTGTAGAAATTGTTGATTTCAGAATACTGGTCCGGCCGTATGGGGTGTGACATTGAACCCGCGTCTTCCGGAAACTGCCGGTTGCGCAGATCACGTGAATCACGGATGCGTTTAACTGCCCGTGAGCGCATATCCGAAGTGAATTCCTGGTCGCGGAAAACGGTCAAGCCCTCTTTCAAAGTAAGCTGGAACCAATCCCTGCAGGTCACGCGGTTACCGGTCCAGTTGTGGAAATATTCGTGGCCGATCACTGACTCTATGCCCTGGTAGTCGTTATCTGTGGCGGTGTCCGGACTGGCAAGTACATACTTGGTATTGAATATGTTGAGCGACTTGTTCTCCATCGCTCCCATATTGAAACTATCGGTGGCTACGATGTTGTAAATGTCCAGGTCGTACTCAAGATCAAAACGTTGCTCATCCCATTGCATGGCACGGATCAGCGATTGCAGTGCGTAGTCACATTTATCGATATTACGCTGTTCGGTATAGATTCGAAGATCAACTCTTCGCCCCGAACGCGTTATGAACTCATCTTTGATAAACGCCAGGTCACCTGCTACCAAAGCAAACAAGTAGGCGGGTTTGCGGAATGGATCCTCCCACACCACCCAATGTCGACCATCGTCTGTCCGTCCCGAATCCACAGCATTGCCATTGGACAAGAGCACCGGATAACGTTGCTGATCTGCCACCATGGTAACTTCAAAGCGGCTCATGACATCCGGCCGGTCAGGGAAATAAGTGATCTTGCGAAAACCTTCCGCCTCACATTGGGTTAGCAGAAAACTTCCGGATGTGTAAAGCCCTTCCAGGGCAGTATTCTGCTGCGGACGTATGCGCACCTGAATCCGCAGGGTGCAGACCGCAGGAGCGGCATGTATGACCAGTTGTTCGCTGTCGCAGGTATACCCTTGCTGGGTTAACTCAAGGTCATCGAGGAAAACACTGACTAACTCCAGCTGCTGTCCATCAAGGACTATATCCGCACATTTTTTGCCGCCATCAAGCAGGCTGAAGTGCAGTACCGAACTGACCGTGGTAATTTGCTCAGCGATCTCGAAATTCAGCGAGATATGCTGCAGACTCCAGGGATATGGCGTGTAATCTTTGCGTCTGATATCACATGGCTGACGGCAACAAGACGTACACCTGGCAGGTGAAGTTGCCCGACTATGAGTGCGACAACTGCACGTTGCAG
>JANOGQ010000589.1:0-7655 GCA_031406105.1 Lysobacterales bacterium
GAAATCAGTTTTCGTGTTGTGCTCAAAGAGCGGGTCACAACCGGTATGTGGCCGCGCTCCTTATTTTCCGGACGATTGTGGTTTACGATTGAGGGGTGTAAAGCGAATGATTCACCTGCCTGTGCTGAGGTGCAAACTATAGCCTCTCGAATTCGAGAGCTCTTCCTTCAAAATCGAATTAAATGGTGGCGTAGAAAAATTACTTATGAAACATGATCCTGTAACAGGCGTTCAGAGCGATATTTTGCAGTGGGCCAGAAAATCGATCGGCCTGTCCGTGCCTGATGTCGCCAGTATGCTCAAGCGGGAACCCGAAGAAATTGAGGCATGGGAGCACGGAACAGCAGCTCCAACCTATCCGCAGCTGGAGAGGTTGGCCTATCAAGTATATAAACGCCCTTTAGCAGTATTCTTCCTACCGACTCCGCCGGAAGAAACACTCCCGCAACGGGAATTCCGAACCCTTCCTGATGCTGACTTCCGAGCGCTAGCACGGGATACCTACCTTCACATTCGCCGCGCTCATGCCTACCAGATAGCATTGCAGGAACTGTTCGGCGCCAGCAACCCAGCCGAGAACTCTATTTGGAGGGACATATCCCTGTCGGTCGAAAAAGGGATCACTCAACAGGCTGAAGTCATTCGCGAGTATCTCGGCATTTCGCTGGAACAACAGATTAGCTGGAGGACAGACGAAGCGGCGCTCAAGGAATGGCGTAGGGCCATTGAAAGCAGCGGCGTTTTTGTCTTCAAAGCTGCATTCAAGCAGAAGGACATTTCGGGTTTTTGTCTGATGGACGATTATTCGCCGGTCATTTATCTCAACAACAGCACTACCAAAACTCGCCAAATATTCAGTCTGCTGCATGAACTGGCTCATCTGCTGCTTAGCATGAACGGCTTGAGCAAGTTCGATACGCGCTACATCGATCAACTTCCCAAGCCGGAAAAAAATATCGAGAAATTCTGCAATGCCATTGCTGCCGAAGTGCTCATTCCAAGAAAGGACTTTGCTGTCCAGGCAGCGCAGCTTCCCGCAAACGTAGAAGAAGCCTCGGAAGTGCAGTTTTCCGAGCTTGCCAGTCGTTATGCAGTCAGTCGGGAAGCGATACTCCGACGATTTCTCGATCAGGGTCGAGTTGGCAAAGTATTTTACGAAAGCAAGGCCAAGTTTTGGGCGGAACAGAAGAAGCAAAAGCCCGGTGGAAACTGGTATCTCAGTCAAGGCGCATACATCAGCGACCGTTTTGCCAAGGAAGTGATCGGGCGCCACTATCGACACCAGATCAGTCTGGAGCAGGCTGCTGATTTACTGGGTATCAAGCCCAAGAACTACTCTGGTTTCGAAGAGCGTGTCTTGCAAGGGGCTGAGGCATGATTTATGTCTTCGATACCAGTTCTCTGCGTTCCCTCCAACACTTTTACCCCCGAGTCTTCAAGAGCATTTGGGATGCACTTGATGAACTGGTGCTACAGCATCGTCTGATATCAACTCGAGAAGTGTTCAAAGAACTCGAGCAGCAGGCAATCACCAAAGAACTTTTAATCTGGGCAAAAGCCAACAAGGCACTTTTCACCACGCCGACAGGGGCCGAACTCACATTTGTTGGCGAAATTTTCAGAGTCAGACATTTTCAAGGGCTGATCGGTACGCAACAACGACTGCGGGGCACCCCAGTTGCGGATCCTTTTGTCATCGCCTGCGCCAAGGTTAATCAAGGCACGGTCGTCACGGAAGAAGGGTGGGAACGCAAGGGTAAGCCGATCATACCAAAGCCAAACGCTGCCAAAATTCCTAACGTGTGCAAGCATTTCAAAATCCCTTGCATTGATCTGGAAGAGTTCATGCACCAGCAGAGATGGACGTTCTGATGGCGGGCAAGCAAAAACTCGAACTCACCTGGATTGGGAAGGTGAAGTGTGTGTTCATCGACCCGCCCAACAACACTGCAGAGCTTTTACATATTACGACGCCACGCTGGAGCAGCCGGTAGTGCATTTACACATTACGACGCCACGCTCGGGCAACTGGTAGTGCTGTCGAATCTGGAAAGTACGAACTCCATGTTTATCTACCAAGGGCTGTCCGCGTCTGAACGCTTGGCGCAACAAAACAGCACCGCCATCAGGCAAATGCGTATGGTGATCAGGCTGGATACGGTGGGTAAACTGAGCGGTCCTCATGCCCGAAAGGTAATCAGACAATGACCGAACCAACCATTATTTGCCCCAGTTGCAAGACGGAGATCAAGCTCACCGAGTCGCTGGCCGCGCCACTGATCGCTTCAACCCGCAAGCAGTTTGAACAACAACTGGCGCAGAAAGATGCCGAATTCGCCGAACGCGAACGAGCCATGGAGGAGCAAGAGAAACTGCTTGCAAAGGCCAGGAAAAGCCTCGATGAACAAGTCGCCAGCCAGGTGGAGGCTCAGCTCAAAACGGATCGTGCCAGCATAGTGGCCGAAGAAAGCAGGAAAGCCAAGCTCGCAGCGGCGGCTGACCTGGAGCAGAGAGCACAAGAGGTTGCCGACTTGCAGGAAGTACTCAAGAGCCGCGAAGCAAAACTAGCTGAAGCTCAAAAGGCGCAAGCGGATTTGATAAAGAAGCAACGTGAACTGGACGACGCCAGACGGGAACTGGACCTTACCGTTGAAAAACGTGTGCAGGAGGGATTAGACGCCACCCGCCAGGAAGCCAGGAAGGAAGCTGAAGAAGCACAGAAACTCAAGGTGATGGAAAAAGAGCAAACCATCGCTGCCATGCAAAAGCAAATAGAAGATCTCAAGCGCCGCGCCGAACAGGGTTCGCAACAGCTACAGGGAGAAGTGCTGGAGCTGGAGTTGGAAAACCTGCTACGTGCCAAATTTCCGTTCGACTCCATTGAGCCGGTGCCCAAAGGGGAGTTCGGAGGCGACGTGCTACACCGGGTAGTTAGTCAGAATGGTCAGCCGAGCGGCACCATACTGTGGGAGTCCAAACGCACCAAGAACTGGAGCGATACCTGGCTCGTCAAATTGCGTGAAGATCAGCGTACCGCAAAAGCGGAAATCGCGGTAATTGTCAGCCAAGTACTACCGAAAGGAGTAGAGACTTTCGAAATGGTCGATGGCGTCTGGGTCACGCACCCGCGCGCCGCAATGCCGATAGCCTTCATCCTGCGTCAATCGCTGCAGGACCTCTCGCTTGCGCGACAGGCCTCCGAAGGCCAGCAGACCAAAACCGAAATGATTTATCAGTACCTCACGGGGCCACGTTTCCGACATCGGATTGAAGCCATCGTCGAAGCTTTCTCGACCATGCAGGAAGATCTCGACAAGGAGCGCAAGGCGATCATGAAACAGTGGGCCAAACGCGAGACTCAGATCGAACGAGTAATGGGAGCGACTGTTGGCATGTATGGCGATTTGCAGGGAATCGCGGGTAAGTCGTTGCAGGAGATCGAGGGGCTTGACCTGAAGGCTCTGGGTGTAGACGAGCCGTCGACTTGATCAATCCTAGTAGCGGGGGAGTCAATAATCGGAGTGATTTATGCCGTCAATGCCGAACGTAAAGCCCACATCAGTCCTTCACGAGATACTTGCATGGTCAAGCGCCAGACCCGGTTGGCAGAGGGACGCGTTAAGGCGAATCGTTGCGAATGGAGGTATTAATGAGGCTGACCTCAGGGAACTTGAACAGATTTGTAAAGCTAAACACAAAGTTACAAGTAGCAATGCCGCATCGATCGTCGTTCAACCGCTTTCCTTGGTAAATCTGCCGCCAGCTCCGGGAACCGGCGAGTCAGTTTCGCTCGTATCAATCGGCAATTTGAAACACGTCAATCGTCTTCCTTCGGACCAAGTTCTTCCTTTCGGAGAGTCGCCTGGGCTGACCGTGATCTACGGTGACAATGGCTCGGGTAAATCTGGTTATGCCCGCGTGATTAAGAAGGCCTGCCGTGCTCGGGGGGCGCCTCCAGTCATTCGCTCAAACGTCTTTGCAGCCTCCTCTGCCGAGAGGGCATCGGCTTCCATCGAATTTGCGGTGGCCGGAAAAAATGTTTCGAACATGTGGACAGACGGAGTAGCGTCCGATCCCAGGCTCGGCAATGTATTTGTCTTCGACGCATCCTCCGCAAGTAACTACCTAAATGAAGATAGTCCAGCAGTGTTCACCCCCCATGGGCTCGATGTACTGCCGATGCTCTCAAAGACATGCGACGCAATCCGCGACCGACTTCAGGACGAGGTCAAAAAGGTCAGCGCGTCGATTACAGGTATCGCAGCCAACTGGAAGTTCGACGCTGCAACAAGGGTTGGAAAGCTGGTCGAAAATCTGTCAGCTACAACTAAAGAATCTGATGTTGATACGCTGGCCGGACTGGACCCGGAACAAACTCGGCGCCTACAAGACTTAAGTGAGGCATTGAAGGCAGATCCGCTCCAGAAGGCCAAAGAAACGCGAGCGGCGGCCGCTCGCCTTGACGCCTTCGCGGCGAAAGTTGCGGATACTGCGGGCGCTCTTGCAGTTGAAAAAGTCGAGGAATTGCGATTATTGGTAGACGAAGCCAAGTGTGCCGATGAAGCTGCGAAGGCTTTTGCAGCGAGCCGTTTCGACTCGAGCTTTTTGATCGGAACAGGCACCCAAGTTTGGCGAACGCTGTGGGACTCGGCTCGATCTTTTTCACTCTCAAGCGCTTACTTGGACCAGAAGTTTCCTTTTATTGGCACTGCCGCCCGCTGCGTGCTTTGCCAACAAGACCTTGAGTCCAAAGCCGTCCAGCGGCTAGTGGCATTCGAGGAGTTTTGCAGGGACAAGAGCCAGCAGATTGCCAAGGAATCTGCAAGCCGTTTAAAGGATGCTAAGGACGCACTCGCGAAGATCAATACGCTTGTTCCCGAGCTTGAGAAGCTAGATGCCGACCTCGTGGTGATGACTTCTGAACAACGCGCTGCCATCGCTGCGTTTGTGAATCATGCAGATGAACGGCTTGCAGTACTCAAGAAAAATGTGACGGAGCAGGTATGGAAGGTACCGTGCGCTATCCCAGGTTCTGCGGAGACGTGGATCAGGCACGCCAGTGCGGCCCTCGAAATTCGCGCCAAGATTGAGCAATCTGCACACGACCAGGCGACGCGTGAGAAATTGATGCAAGAACGTAGTGACCTGGAAGCGCGGGAATGGTTGGTCCGCGTGAAGACAGACGTCCTTGAGCAGATAGAACGCCACAAGCTGATACATAAATTGAAGGAGTGCCTGAAGGACACTGCTACAACTGCAATCACGACAAAAAGCACGGAACTCACAAAACTCTTTGTGACGGATGCATTTGCAGAGCGCTTTCAGACTGAAGCGAAAGCCCTCGGTCTTCGTACGTTGGAGGTGACACTCAAAGCCGTCCAAGGCAAGAAGGGCGAGACGAGGTTTGGCTTGAGGTTGGAGGCAACGACCGGCCACAGGGTTGCAGAGATCGCTAGCGAAGGCGAGCAGCGTTGTGTTGCACTGGCAGCTTTTATGGCGGAATTGTCGCAGGCATCTCATCGGTCGTCTCTCGTCTTTGATGATCCGGTTTCATCACTTGATCACTGGCATCGCGAACGGATTGCAAATCGTCTTGTGGATGAGTCAAAAATTAGGCAGGTCATAGTTTTCACGCACGATGCTGTATTTCTCAACGATTTACACTCAAATGCGGCTCGAAGTGGTGTGGTAGCGGATATTTGCCACCTCGAGTGGAGTGGAAGCACGCCGGGGAAATATGTGAAAGGATTGCCTTGGGACCTGAAGACAGTCGAAGATCGCTTTGACAAGTTGGAGAAAGAACAGAAAGCCATTGCTAACGCATGGAACCCCGTGCCAAATGAAGACAATATTCAGTCAATGCGACGCTCTTATAGTTGGCTTCGAGCAACACTCGAGAGAATGGTAGAAAAGGAAATATTTTCGGATGTGGTATTTCGTTTCAGGTCATACGTCGACATTAAGAAGCTCGATGGTGTGGTTGGTTTTGCTTCGAGTGAATGTGCCGAGCTTCAGCGTCTAGTTCAGCGATGCCACGGTGTCACTGACGCCCATGATCCCGCGCAAGCCAAGCAGGCTGCCGTTCCGATGCCAGCTGACCTCGCAGCCGATATTGCGGCTGCCCAGAAATTATTGGCCGATATTCGCATCCGCAGAAAAGTTACTAAGGAAGTTCCAGTGGTCCCCCAAAGCCAGCCTGGAACTCATTGAGAGTGACCAAAAAGCAGAAACTTGAACTTACCTGGATCGGCAAGGAGAACCGGCCGAAGCTGGAACCGCGGATTCTGCTGGAGGATGCAGAGAAATCGCATCACGCCAGGCACCGCGTTACCGAGAACGATATCTTCGACAATCGATTGATCTTCGGTGACAACCTGCTGGCGCTGAAGGCTCTGGAAGTGGAATTTGCGGGGAAGGTGAAGTGCATTTACATCGATCCCCCATTTAATACGCAGCAGGCGTTTGAGCACTACGATGATGGTGTTGAGCACTCCATATGGCTGTCGTTATTGCGGGACCGATTGGAGCTGCTTCGAAACCTACTATCGAGCAATGGAACATTATTCGTTCATATAGATGACAATGAGCTTGGCTATCTGATTGTTCTTCTTGATGAAATCTTTGGCCGCGGCAACCGGCTCTATGTGGTGACGTTCAAGCAAGGTTCGGCAACTGGACATAAGGCCATTAATCCCGGTTGTGTCAGTACGGCCAACTATCTCCTGATTTTTGCCAAGGACAAAGCGCAGTGGATTCCGAACAGGGTATACACCGGACGGGAGCGAGACACACGCTATGGCCAATTTATTGTGAACATCAACGATTGCTATTCGGATTGGAAGTTTGTGACGCTGAATAATGCGTTTGCATCAGCACTTGGCGTTGCAGAAAAGGAAGCGCGGAAAGTAGCAAAGGAAAACCCGGAAAGGCTCGGCGAATTTGTACTGGAGAATGCACGTAGTGTGATCCGTACCGCTCGACCCGACTATAAAGGGGTTGGAGAAGCGGTGCGCGAAATGATTGATGCATCTAAGCGCAGTCCACTGGGAATTTTCCAACTTATAAGGGAAGACCATTCAGATATGTACTTCAAGAATGGTGAGCGGATTCTCTTCTATGGAGACAAGCTAAAAGTTGTTGATGGAAAGTATGTAGCTGGTGAACCGCTCACAACGCTATGGGACGACATTCTCTCCAACAACTTGCACAACGAGGGTGGCGTCGAGTTCCCAAAGGGCAAGAAACCGGAGGCATTGATCAAGCGCTGTCTTGAACTCTCCACAGACCCCAACGACCTTGTCCTCGACTCCTTCGCCGGTTCCGGCACCAGCGGCGCAGTCGCCCACAAAATGGGCCGCCGCTGGATCATGGTGGAACTCGGCGAGCACTGCCACACCCACATCATTCCGCGTCTGAAAAAGGTCATCGACGGCGAAGACCCCGGTGGCATTACTAAAGCAGTTGCCTGGAAGGGCGGTGGTGGTTTTCGCTATTACCGACTTGCGCCATCCTTGCTTGAAAAGGACAAATGGGGCAACTGGGTCATCAGTCATGACTACACCGCGGCAATGCTGGCCGAAGCGATCTGCAAGCTGGAGGGCTTTACCTATGCGCCATCGGATGCGCTCTACTGGCAGCAGGGCCATTCAACTGAG
>JANOGQ010000599.1:0-2777 GCA_031406105.1 Lysobacterales bacterium
AGTCGCTTGAGTCGATTGCGCTGCACCGCTCGGCGATCAACCTTGCGCGATACGGCCAAACCAAGGCGCGGACAATTCTGACCATTAAGCCTGGCCATGATTTTAAAAAAAGGGTCAGAGACAACACAGGGCTTTTCAAAAATCTCACGAAAGGCCCGTTTCTCGGTAAGGCGATGCTGAGGTGGAAGGCTCATTCCTGAGGTCCTGCCTGAAGTTCTGCCTGAAGTTCTGCCTGAAGTCCTGCCCGACTGGTACAGGCACAACGTACCAGGCCCTGATCACAAGCAGATTACAACGTGCGTCCAGTAACAGGAAATTCCAGAGCAGCATGCTGCAATGCAGGGCTGTCGGCCGTTGGAAAACTACCTTGCTTTCGAGCGCTCTGATCAGGCACTGAGGCGCTTGCGGCCTTTGGCCCTGCGAGCAGAAAGTACGGCACGGCCGCCGCGGGTAGCCATACGCGCTCGAAAGCCATGACGGCGCGCGCGAACCAGTTGACTGGGCTGAAAAGTACGTTTCATGACACTATTCCTTTGCTGAATCTGGGTTAGCAGAGGCTAGAGCGGGTTTAAATGTCGCCCACCAAGCCATGCCAAACAATGGGCACAAGAGGCGAATTGTAACTGCGGAGCCCGTGCACGACAAGCCTGAGACGTGACTAAATCGTTTTAAAAGCAAGAATTTCATGCACAGGTGGTGAAGTTATCCACAGCACGTTAGACTTGTCGGCCCGGGAAACTCAAGGGGCCACAGCAAACTGAAGCATGTATCTGCAGTCTGCGGCGCCCGGACAAGGCTTTGAATAGTGGGCGAACTCATCGCCTGCAGCAAGGACTGAAAAGTAACCAAATTCAGATCACAGGTAGGCCAAAAGCAGGCCAAAAGCAAGCCCGAAAAGCAGGAAAGTCCGAAACCACAGACAATGGCGCAAAATCACTGGCAAACCTGCCTGAGCTACCTCGAAAGAGAGTTGCCGGCCGAAGATTTCAACACCTGGATCAGGCCTTTGCAGCCCAAAGCGGCCAAGGGCCAGACCGTGCTGACCGCTCCCAATGCTTATGTCCGTGATTACATTTCGCTGCACCACCTGGAGCGGATACGGGACATTTATGAACACCTGGGAGCCACCCGCGATTCAGTGGTTGTGGAGGTGGCTAATGGCCGGGAACCTGGCAAGGTCAAGCCGATCAGCGGGCGAAAAGCCTTTGATACCGGCCTGGACAGCCGCTACCAATTCAGCAACTTTGTGCAGGGTAAATCCAATGAGCTGGGCTATGCTGCAGCCCAGCAGGTGGCACAAAAGCCGGGTATGGCCTACAACCCCTTGCTGCTCTATGGCGGCACTGGCCTCGGCAAAACCCACCTGTTGCATGCGGCGGGTAATCTCATCCACCAACACAACCCGGCGGCTAAGGTGCTTTACCTGCATTCAGAGCGATTTGTCAGTGAAATGATCCAGGCGCTGCGACGTGACACCATCGATGTGTTCAAGCAACACTATCGGTCAGCCGCAGCCCTGCTGATTGATGATATCCAGTTTTTTGCCGGCAAAGACCGAACACAGGAAGAGTTTTTTCATACATTCAATGCATTGCTGGACAGCAAACAACAGATCATCCTGACTTGTGATCGTTATCCCAAAGAGGTCGATGGCCTGGAAGCCCGCTTGCGTTCGCGTTTTGGTTGGGGGCTGACGGTAGCCATTGAGCCTCCGGATTTCGAAACCCGTGTAGCGATTTTGATGAACAAAGCCCAGGAGCGCGGTGGCACTTTGGATCAGTCGGTTGCGTTCCTGCTGGCCCGCCGGATACGCTCCAATGTGCGAGACCTGGAGGGCGCCCTCAACACTTTGTACGCCAATTCGCGCTTCACCGGTCGCCCCATTAACGAGGCTTTTGCACAGGAAGTCTTGCGGGATTTACTGCTGGTGCACGATCGTCTGATCACGATTGAAAACACCCAGAAAACCGTTGCTGAATATTATAAATTGCGGGTAACCGATTTGTTGTCACCGCGACGCACACGCAACATTGCCCGGCCACGGCAGATGGCCATGGCGTTGTGCAAAGAACTGACCGAGCACAGTCTGCCTGAGATTGGTGAGGGATTTGGTGGTCGTGACCATACCACCGTGCTGCATGCTTGTCGTAGAATTGAGGAGTTGTGTGCCACCGATGGGCGATTGCGGGAAGACAAGGCGAAGTTATTACGGCTGTTGACGGCCTGATCTGTATAAGTCCGTGCATGCGTCCGGTATAAAGCGTTAACAAGCTGTGGACGATTTGACAGGTAGGGTTTATCCACAGGCCACACACAGGAACAGCGCCTGGTTCTGGCACTGAAAATGTATTTTATGTTATTGATTTAAAAGAATAAAATTGAGTTATCCCGATATCCACAGGGCCTATTACTACTACAGTTATATATATAAATAGATTAATAAAAAGCGAAGGAGCCGGTATGAAATTCAGTATTTCTCGTGAAAGTTTTCTGCAGCCACTGAGTCAGGTTATCGGTGTTGTGGAAAGGCGCCAGACTTTACCGGTGCTGGCTAACTTCTTGATCCAGGCGAAATCGAAAGACTCCCGATTGGTGGTTACGGGAACGGACATGGAAGTGGAAATGATCGCAGAGGCGGCAGCCGAAGTGGCTCAGGATGGTGAGATCACGGCTCCCGCCCGCAAGTTGCTGGATATCATCCGCATGCTGCCGGATGGATCCAAGATCAATGTAAGCCTCGATGCCCAGAAATTGACTTTTTCAGCAGGCCGAAGCCG
>JANOGQ010000633.1:0-21162 GCA_031406105.1 Lysobacterales bacterium
GATAACCGTGCCGAAGATGGCCGGGCAAAAAACCGGCGCGTCGAGCTGCTTAAACAGTGAACATTTCACTCTGAATCCTGGCGGATAAAGCGGACAATGGCTTCCGTTACTGCCTCGTTATTCCCCGGCGAAAGGATGTCACCCGCGAGGACATGGTGGCTCGGGTCCCCGGCCCCTGCAATTGGAACCAGCTGCTGGCGTGAGGCGTTTATCTGCCCGAACGCGCTGGTAATCGCTGCCGGGTCAACTACTGAATCCTCCGGTGAGTAGAACACCAGCAAAGATTGTGGGATTTCCATGGGCAACTGATTGCGCACGTATTTCACCAGCCGCATCATTTCGACCAGTGCGTCCGTGGGGTAAGAAGTAGTCCAGTAGCGCGCCTGCAGTTCGTTGTTGGGAGTCCAGCTGCGCGTGTCGCCAGCTACCATGTAAGCCAGTTGTGGCCCACCCGGCCAGGTAAGCAGCTCGGAATTGCTGTCTCGAAGTGCAATATTGGGAGAAAGCAGGATCAGGCTGCTGACCCGCTCAAACGACGGGTGATTGACCATCGCCAAAGCCAAGGTTGCGCCGGTCGATGTACCCATCACGATCAGGTTTTCGCCGATTTCGTTACCGATTGCTAACGCTTCAGCAGCGTCGTTCAGCCAATCCTCGGCGCTCACGCCTGCCATGGCGCCAGCCTGCAAGCCGTGACCGGACAGGCGGGTTTCAAACAGGTTTGCACCCAGCGCATCGGCCACCACTTCGGCTACCGGTGCAATTTCCTGGCGCGTGGCGGAAAAGCCGTGTAAGTACACGATGGCGTAGCGGGTAGTGGTACCGCTCTGGCCCCGGTACCAGCGGATGCGCTTCTCAGTGCCATCAATCAATGGCGCCTGACTGCTGGCATCACGCTCACGAAGAGCCAGCCACTTATCCAGTTCGCCACTGATAAGCGGCCCCTGCGCCTGGTTGACCAGCGCAGAAGGAGCGGTGGCCAGAGCACTGGCCACCAGCACAACCATCCCTGCCCCCAGCGCCAGACCTGCCCGGCGCCACCAGCGTGAACCTGGCCCTTTCAAGGCGCTTTCAAACTAGCCCGATCAGAAACTTTTCCGGACCGTGATACCGTAAGTAGCCGGCTGATTCGGATAGCCGCTGTAAGTCCCGGGCTGCGCTACGCCCGGGAAGGCGCTTTGCAGAGCTTCATCATCCGTCAGGTTGCGGCCGTAAAGCATCACCTCAAGGCCATTGTCCCACTCCAGGCCTACACTGGCATTGATCATGCTGACCGAGCGGGATGCGACTTCTGCCGGCACGTTCTCAATCACCGGAATCTCATCTTCATAGATATACTCACCGCGCAGGAACCCTTCAGCGGAGCCAGCCGGGAAATACCAGGTTCCCGAGGTCACCATACTGAACTCGTGGATGCCGGCCGGGGTTGTGCCACTCAGATCTTCCGGTCCATTGACGCCCGAGCCGTTCACAAACGAGTCATATTTCGGGTCCAGCCAGGTGGCGGCAAACGTCAGCTGCAATGTCTCCATCGGCACCCAGGTGGTATCGACTTCCAGACCCGTGGTGGACTGCTTGCCAGCATTGGCCAGCTGGAAGCCGGTGCCGGTGAAAATATTGGACTGGAAGCCCTCGATCTCCTGGTCAAACAGGGCGAGGTTGAGTGAGAAGGTACTCCACGAACCCTTCATACCCAGTTCGTAGACCAGTGCCTCTTCTGGTCCTGCATAGCGTGTGCCAGTGGTCAGGTTGGGCACAGCCAGCCCGCCTGCAACAATGGCTGGCAGATCACTGGCAAACGGACGTGAATCGCGGCTGAGGTTCCATGATGTAGCCTTGAAGCCCGTCCCGGCGCTGACATAAACATTGATGTCATCGTTGGCCTGGAACGCAGCGCGCGCCGTCCAGGTTACTTTTTCATCACTGGTCGAGCCAGGCTCTACAGAGTTCGGATATTCAAGAAACGGCGGCAGGAACTGCAGCGGCTGCAAGGCCAGCAGCGGGTTACAGGCCGGGCCCGTCTGCGCAGAGCAGGACACCCTACTCAGCGACGCAGCTGCTGCAGCAGCACCGGGATTGGCGGCAATGTTCGCCGGCGTGGGTGGCAGGCCGGTGAGCTGGGCGAAGATGGCACCGAAGCCCACCTGGACCATGCTGAGGGAGGAGAACAGATCGGTGTTGGTCTGATTGACAAATGCGTCCTTGTCCACCTCGGTGTAGTTCAGCCCGCCGGTCAGGGTCAGGCGGTCGGTTACGTCCCAATCGGTCTGGCCGAACAGGGAAAACGTGTCATCCTTCTGTCCGGAGTTCTCGATGGTGCCCTGTCCCGCTCCGAAAAACCTCGCGGTGGGGGGCAGCAAACCGAGCGCCTTCATGGTCTGCTCCAACTGGGTGACGCCGCCACGGGAAAGGATATCCGTGTAGGGCCGGAATGCCACGTCGTAAGCAATCTCGTTATCGTAAGACACGTCCTCACTGAACAGGTAGGCGCCCAGCATCCAGTTGACCGAGTCCAGGGACTGGCTCAGGCGAAACTCCTGCGTGAATGTTTCGAGTTCGGTATCGCCGGAATTGGGATTTATCAGGCGGGCACTGGTGAAATCCACATCCGCATTGTCTTCGCGGGACTGCTCACGGTAAGCAGTGATGGATGTAAAGAGCATGTCGTAAGACAGGTCAACGTCTGCCTGCAGTGATATGCCCTTGTTTTCGATCTTGTTGCGCGGGTCAAAATCGAAGTAATTCTCGTAGGCGAATGCATCGTTCGGTACCAGGTTACCGCCGATAGCCCGCACTGCAGCACCGGTTGGGCCATTGAGCAGGTTGGCAACGCCGCAGCATTTTTCATCCAGCTCATCGTAGTCGGCAATCACTCGCAAGGTCACGTTGTCGGTGGGCAGGAACAGCATCTGGCCGCGAACACCCCAGCGATCGCGCTCGTTCAGTTCGTTGCCAGTTTCAAGGTTTTCAAAGTAACCATCGCGCGTATTGGAACTCAGCGCCAGGCTGAAGCCTACCGTGTCGCTGATGGGCCCACTGACATCGCCTTTGAGAATGATCTCGTTGTAGCGGCCGTAGGTGAAAGATCCGCTGCCACCGAATTCATCCATGTTGGGCGCTGCGGTCACCACGTTGATAACGCCAGCAGAGGCGTTCTTGCCAAACAGGGTGCTTTGCGGGCCACGCAACACCTCGATGCGCACGAGATTCGGCAGATCCGTCAAAGCGGAAGCCGAACGCGATCGGTAGACGCCGTCAATGAATACGCCAACGGAGGGCTCAATGCCAGGGTTGTTGGCACCATTGCCAAAACCACGAATGATAAAGTTGGTGTTGCCTGAACTCTGCAGCTGGGTTACCCGCAGGGAAGGCACGCTGGCCTGAAGGTCAAGAATATCGTTGATCTGGGCTTTACTGACTGTATCGGCATCGATGACTGAAACCGCAACCGGCACTTCCTGCAGTGTCTGTTCACGTTTCGTGGCCGTTACCACCACTTCCTCGATGGCGCCGCTTTCCTGTGCAAACGAAGTCGTTGAGCAGGCAAGCGCCAGGATCGCTGGCAGAAAACTGACAAAATTTTTCTTTCTCATATCCGGATTCCTGTGTCTGTGTATGTGTGATCGCCTGAAGCTGGTGACAACCAGCCTGTGAATATTTTGCAATAGTCTACCTGTGATTCTGGCCTTGCACAGCAACAACATAGCCACAGCGTCATTACCCCCCGTTTGCTCCAGCCAGACTCCCGCACATCCTTTCCTGCTCTGTTACCCGCAAAAGCCAGGCTGGAATCATCTCAAGGAGGATTAAATACCATGCCGCCTTTGCTCACAGCCCATTTCACCCTGACCATGCCGTTGAGTGTAATGAACCTGATTCGCATAAATACTATACTGAGAGCATGACTCATTATTCCCGCATTGCCGCGTCACTTTGCCTGTCGGCTGCTCTGATCACCGCCTGGCCCAGCCTCGTGCAAGCCGCCATACTCCCAGACCTGATCATCGAGGATGTGCGGATTGATGCGTCCAATCCCAGTCTTTTGCATGTCAAAGTCGCGAATATCGGCATGTTGGCGGCGACACAAACGGAACTCAGCCTGCTGATAGAACGAGAAGGCGTGACCACCTCCACCACGGTCACCACGCCCCTGTTAAAGACCGGCGCTCGGCAGTGGATGGTGGTCGCACTGGGGATGCGCCCGCTGCGCACTGACCGGATCATCCTGCGGATCGACGATCCTTCCCGGCTGCAAGAGGCCGACGAGACCAACAACATGTATGTGTACCCTAAATAAAAAAGGAGAAACCCGAGGTCGGTTCTGGCACGGATGATCCACTGACCAATGCTTATCCGATGGACCCCAGATCAGGCCAGGGCTTGGGGGTTTCAGCTTCAGAATGAAACGCAGGCTGAGCCCTTGACCCGCAGCACGGCCTCTTGCTGGAACCGCTCCTTATAGGTGTTCATGATCTCAGCGATGGCCCGCTCGTTGGCTGCGCTTTCCTCGTGCACGATGTCCAGTACATAGGAAGATTCATGAATGATGGGGCCGGCTTTTGATTGCCATTGCCCTGATGCCTGCCACACCGAAAGGCCTTGCGGAAATCTTGGTGTTACGGTGTCGCTGAGAAAGTCGCGCCAGTCCTCTGCTGATACTTCGCCATCGGACTTGCCTGTGCCGAAATAGAGTTGTTCGGTTGTCATGCTTTGCTGGCCTTCGGCACAAGGCTGATGACGGGTCCCCACACACGAAGCCAACAGTGCCGTCATCGATGCCAGCAGAACAGCAGCAAGCCTGGCACTCATTCTGCTCACCGGATCACATGCCACTCGGTCTGGCGGCCTCCCAGGTAGATCACTCGTTCACCATCGAATATCGCGGATTGCTCGGTCTTGATATTAACCAGCTGATCGGCCCACTCGGCAACTGACAGCTTGATGCTGCCTTCGATGGCGTAAGCGGTGTTCGGATGCAGCGGCCAATCGCCGGTACCTTCAATGGCGCCGGGCAAATCCCACATACCGATTGTCGGGCCCGGTGCGTGCCCGAAAAAGCCGATGGGATGGCTGTAAATATTGAAGGACCAGGGTGCATTGCGCATGCTTCGCTGAGCGGCCAGCAGAATTTGATTGCCGCTTCGGCCGGTCCTGAATTCCGTGGTAAGCAGATCCTGCCAGCGATTGGCCTGTGCCAATGCGTCCTTCAGACCCTGGGGTACCTCCGTCTCCCCAACCTTCATCACATAGCCCATTTCCTGGGTATCGGTGCACAATTTCAGATAGCAGATGCCGATATCCGTATGCAGTACGTCACCAGGCCGGATCACTCCCTCGATGCCGCAGAACGGGGTTTCTTCACTGCACTCGATGCCTGGCCGCTGAATATTGACGTCAGGCATGAACCAGATGGGCACGCCCAGCGATTCGAATTGCTGCCGCAGGAACCAGGCGACATCAGTTGTGGTCGACACCCCGGGCGTGATGGCGCGACTGGAGAAAGCCTCGGCCAGCACACCCCGCGCAATCGAAACAATATGTGGATAGACTTCAATCTCCGCTTCGCTGCGGCTTTCCAGCCAACGCACTACCAGATCTTCGGCAGACACCAGTCGGCTTTCAAAGCCATCCGGCAGTACCTCGAGCAGCTTCTGATGCATGCCGTGAGTGAGGCCGTCGGCTTCCGGCCAGGTGTCCGACACGTTGATGCCAATACGCTCAGGTGCGCGCTCGCCAATCAATGCTCCCAGTGCAGCCCATTGCTCGTCCAGCTCGCCACCGGACCAGGCTGATTCATAGGGCTCGCCCAGCGGATAGCGATTGACTGTGAGCCGTTCAACCGTGTTGTCTGCCCGACGATTGAAGACCAGCATGGTGGTACGCCGTGCCGCAAAACTCGGCTGTGGCACCAGCGTGAAATACACCGGGTCTTCCCCATGTTCGCGATTGAGCACCAGCCACATATCGATATCCGCTTCTGCCATCACCTGCGGCAGCAGGTTTTGCAGGCGATCGATCAGCATGCTGTTTTCGGGCGCAATGCGTTCACGTGAAAGGGTCACTGCATGACCCGCAGGCGCGATGACTCGGCCCTGCTCAAAATTCCCGGCAAGAGCAACAGTGGGTATCGTGATCGACATCAAGAGCAAGAATGCGGCCCGTGCAGAAGCCTGACCGATTGGGGGGAGGCGAGATCCATTTGGCATCATTGACTTTTTCCGCACACCTGCAAGATGTGAATTGAGGCTATAAGTTGGAAGTTGGTGGAAGTTGGTCGGACCACAGTATAGCTTTGAAACTATTGGATTAAAGTCCGGAATATGCTGCCAAACAGTCCTTAGGGCTAAGATTCTGCCCAGGAAACCATGTCCTAAGGGCAGTTTCGCCTTCACGGCATAAAATTACCGATCCTGCTAAAGGTCGGTTTTCGCCAGGCAAATGGCCTGTTTAAGCTGCTCTGAGGTGCAGAAAAACCGGGTTTTCTCAAGCAGACCAGTGGATTGCGCTGGTCCGACCCGGAAAGTCCCGGAAAGTCCGCAAGCCACGCTACCTTGGTGCACCACACGGTGGCGCAAGGCGCATTGCTGGTCGAGCGGGAGGACGCACCGGGCTGAAGTCCGGTATCGTCAGCGAGTATACTTTGGACCATGTCTTTCGTACTTGCCATTGACCAGGGAACCACCGGTTCCACTGCGCTGGTTTTTTCGCGCCAGGGCACCATCCTTGGGCGGGCTTACGGAGAACTGAAGCAATACTACCCCCAACCCGGCTGGGTTGAGCATGACCCTGAGGAAATCTGGCAGCTCAGCCGCAGGGTTATGGCGGAGGCGCTGGCGGCAGCAGGTATCAAGCCCGGCGAACTATCTGCCATTGGCATCACCAATCAACGTGAAACCACCGTCATCTGGGACCGTGAAACGGGCCAGCCAGTGCACCAGGCCATCGTCTGGCAAAGCCGCCAAAGCGCTGAGATCTGCCAGCGGCTCAAGGCGGCGGGCCACGAGCCCTTGTTTCGCGCTCGCACCGGCCTGGTCCTGGATGCTTATTTCTCGGGCACCAAAATCCGCTGGATTCTCGACCGGTATCCGCAATTGCAAGCTCGTGCGGAGTCCGGGCACCAGGCATTTGGTCCCATCGACAGCTGGCAGCTGTGGAAGCTCACCGGTGGCACGGCCCCGGCCGGTGCCGTGCACCGCACCGACCCGACCAACGCCTCGCGCACCCTGCTCTACGATATCCATAAACGGTGCTGGGACCCGGAGTTGTGCCAGTTGCTGAATGTACCCCTGGCCATGCTGCCCGAGGTCTTGCCCAGCTCCGGTGTTTTCGGCTACACCCGGGGATGCGAAGGCCTTCCTCCCGGGGTACCGGTGGGCGGGATGGCCGGTGACCAGCAGGCCGCGCTGTATGGACAGGCTTGCTGGCAGCCCGGGCAAGCCAAGAACACCTACGGCACCGGTTGTTTCCTGTTGTTGAACATGGGCGCGGAACACCCGGTCAGTCAGCACGGCTTGCTCACCACCATCTGTTGCGATTCGAATGGAGCGCCGGCCTACGCCCTGGAAGGCTCCGTGTTCATCGCCGGAGCGGCGGTTCAATGGTTGCGGGATGAGCTGAAGATCATTGGAACCGCAGCCGAAACCGAAGCCCTGGCCCAGCAAATCCCGGATAACGAAGGGGTATACCTGGTGCCAGCCTTTGCTGGCCTTGGTGCCCCGTACTGGGATTCCGATTCGCGCGGCGCCCTGGTTGGCCTGACGCGTGGTGCGGGACGAGCGCACCTGGCCCGGGCTGCGCTGGAATCGATTGCTTACCAGGCGCGCGACATTGTCGAGGTGATGAACCTCGATTCCGGCATCGAGTTAACCGAGTTGCGGGTCGACGGCGGCGCCTCGAAGAATGATTTCCTGATGCAATTCCAGGCGGATATTCTCGGTGTTCCGGTGGACCGGCCGGCACAAGTGGAAACCACGGCGGCCGGAGCGGCTTACCTGGCTGGCCTCGCTACCGGCCTTTGGAACAATCCGCAGGAACTGCTGGCGGCCTGGCAACCGGAACGCCGGTTTACGCCAGCCATGGGAGAGGCTCAGCGCATGGCCCTGTATGCCGGCTGGCAAGAGGCGGTCTCACGGGTGCGCTCCAAGCTGGCTGTTTAAGGGAATTCTGATCAATTTAGAGTTCTTGGTACACGGATATGCCAACATTTTCGATGATTGCCAATCATTGAATATGAAGCCCAACAAAAATCACACTTTTTGTTGGGCGTGCTCTGATAATTCATGGATGAATTATTCAGAGCTTCCTTCAGCTGAACAAACGGAACATTGCCGCTATGACAGAGAATAAAATTCTACCGATCACCGGCGTCAAGGACGCAGCTGTCAACCATGACCAGGGGAAGCTGATCACCTTCGATCAGATCGAACTGTCCTGGCAGGCCTGGACACCACCGGCAGCGCTGGGCGTGATCCTGGTGGTTCACGGCCTGGCCGAGCACAGTGGCCGCTACCGGGAAACGGCAGAATACCTGGCCAGTCGTGGCTGGGCGGTGGTTGCGGCTGATTTACGCGGCCATGGCCAGAGCGCGGACGGTCGCCATTCCGGCCGCGTCCACGTCGATCAGTTCAGCGACTATTTCCACGACCTTGACGCCATGGCCCAGCTGGCCAGAAAAGCACACGGTGATTTGCCGCTGGTTCTGCTGGGACACTCCATGGGTGGGCTGATTGCCTTGTCCTATGCGCTGGAAAAACCAGCCGGTTTAGCCGGCGCCATCGTCTCGTCTCCAGCGCTGGGTACTCATCCAGCATCCCAGCCGCCGTTGCTGTTGAAACTCATGGTCAAGGTTTTGTCGCGCCTGGCGCCACGCCTGTTGTTCAATAGCGACCTCGACACCAGTGCGATCTCACGTGATCCTGAAGTTGTAAAGGCCTATATCGCCGATTCCCTGATCTCCAGCAAGGTATCAGCCCGTTGGTACGGAAGCATGATGAAGGCCATGGATCATGCTTTTGACCATGCAGCCTCCTTGAGCGTCCCCCTGTTGCTGATGCAATCCGGCGCTGATCGATTGGTCGATCCTGCTGCTACGGCGCGCTGGGCCGCCGCCGCGCCGGGAGAGTACCTCGACCTGGTCACCTGGGAGGGGTTTTACCATGAGATGCTCAACGAACCTGGCAAAGACCAAGTGCGCGAAAAAATACTCAACTGGTTGGAACGGCACTATTCAATGTGAGGGGGCAACGGCGCGCGAGCGGCTGTTAGCAGTCATCCCGCAACAACTTCCTGGGACACCTTCTCTTACCACTTCGCGAAATTCACCCCTGTAACAAGTAGCCGCAGGGAGAGCGCCCCGCTGCTCTTCGGACGTAATAGCATGACGTGATCTTGCCGGGACGAGCATCGACAACGCCACGTCATAGATCGTGAACCCGGCAAGGCCACCGAGAAACCATGCGGCAACCGCCCTGTATGGTTTTATTTTGAACAAATTACAGGGGCGTTCTGCCTGGATGAATAGTTAGGCCGCCGGCCAACAATGAGAGTCTCTGCGTACTATCCGAAATTACGCTCTTTTTGGTTTTATATTTTTCTTTTATTGGGCATGTCAGGGTACTGTACTCATGGCATTGCAGCACCAATTGCTTGACGAACCGGTATTCCATCAGGGCTGAACCCTTCAAGGCAGTAAATGTTTATACCCAAGTTGTCGGGTGTAACGCGCTTTCGATGAAATGAGTAGATGCCGCAGATTTTACAGAAATAGTGTTTCGCAGTTTTCGTATGGAATTGATATTCAGTCAGCGAGTCCAGGCCGGCGAGAAGTTTGAAATTGCTCTCGTGGACTTTTACCATGAGAGCGTTCTTTTTTCATGTGACGCCCCGTTTTGAATCATTATATGATTCTTAACTCGGTGTCCGGTATCGTGGGGGAAGATCAATGTGGTGCTGGTGGGTGGTCCGGGTACGGGTAAAACGCACCTGGCAACCGCGATCGGGGTACAGGCCATCCAGCACCACCGGCAGCGGGTACGGTTCCTCTCCACCATCGAACTGGTCAACGCCCTGGAGCAGGAAAAGCGTCTGGGGCAACAGGGGCGGATCGCCAGCCGGCTGATCTACTCTGACCTGGTCGTCCTCGATGAGCTGGGCTATTTACCCTTCAGCCAGGCAGGAGGCGCCTTGCTGTTCCACCTGATCAGCAAACTGTATGAGCGCACCAGCATCATCACTACCACCAACCTCAGCTTTGCCGAATGGTCCACGGTGTTCGGTGATGAAAAAATGACCACCGCCCTGCTGGACCGACTGACCCATCACTGCCACATACTGGAGACCGGTAACAACAGTTACCGGCTCAAGCACTCGACGACGAATCAGGAGCAGATAAAGAGCAGCAGAAAACCCAAATCTACGCCATAATCTGGCGACCAGGGTGGGTCAATTTTAGATGCAAATTGGAGTGAATCCCTGGAAGTGGAATCAAGCGGTCTCCTTAATTGACCGCCTCTGAAGCTGATTGAAGTTCAAATTCCTCTGGGGTCAGATAGTTCAGCGCCGAACGAATCCGGCGCCGGTTGTGCACCTCGTCAAGGAACCAGGGTAGCCCGTGCTTTATGTCGCTCAACGTCTCAGGCCGTAAAACGTGGTGTCAGCACTTCTAGCCAGAACGTTGCTTTGGCTGCCATCCTGTTCCTGTACGCGAAGGTGTTGTCTGTTGAACAACCCTGGCTGGATGACGCGATGCAAAGGGGTGCGCTGGGTGCGCGTTCGCCGCTGGATGTCTGAACTTTAATTGCTCCCTCCGGCAGTAGCACACACCAACAATGCAGCTCCGTGTCAGAGAGATTGTTTCTTTGTATGGGCCCTGAACCAATCTGCGAGAGTGGCTTCACTGATATCTCCAGCAGCAACCCCTACAATCACTCGGGTAGCCTCCGGCTCGCTGGCAATCAACAGCAGTCCGTTCAGCTCCAGAAACAAAGCTCCCGTCAGAAAGCCGGTGCGCTTGTTGCCATCAACAAAGGGGTGATTTTTAACGATGCCGTAGGTATACGAAGCGGCCAGATCCTGAAGGTCAGGTTCGCCATATGCGTACTGATTTTTCGGTTTGCCTGATGCTGATTCAAGCAACGCAACATCGCGTATCCCGTCACCACCACCGAAATTGGCAAGAGAAATTTCATGCGCGATCATCACTGCGGCATCGAGTACCCAGACCGGGTCGCTCTTCTTTGTCATATCTTTAGCCGCAAACTTTCTTTAAGTCACTCGCTGAGTGCCTTCAAAGTATTCCGATATCGGGTGGTCAGGCTCTCCACGATTTTCATTTGCGCCACCAGTTCGGGGTCATATGGCGTCATACGGTAACCGCTTCCCGGCAGTTCCGTGAGATAAAGCGCGTTACCTTCTGCCACTTTCATGCGCTCTGCCATGCTGACAGGGATCGTTATGGCAAGGGAGTTGCCCACTTTACGCAGTTTCAGTTCGGTCATGATTTTCTAACGCCTGTTTAGTGTATACGTAAGTATATACGGAATTTCGACGCACACACAACGCCAATCAACTCCGGCTGGAAGCCGATCCAACCAGGCGTGCGATCACTATGGCCGGAAACAGGACCCCCAGGGTGGATAGAAAAGTGGCCGTCATTTTGGCGGGCGCATTCAGCGCATAAATGTCGCCGAAACCCACAGTAGTCAATGAAGCCAGGCTGAAGTATATGAAATGGATGTAGTCATCGTCGGTGCCTTTGAGCACTGCCTGGCCGCCTATGGAAGTGCCGGTAAGGGCGTGTATAACTTCCAGGGTTAGCGCACCCATGAGCGCCAGCAAGAGGTAAACATTAATCGCTCCGATGATTCGGTAAGCGTTCACGATCTGGTCGCGGAACAGCAGTTGCAGGTTGATAAAAATGAATACCAGCGCATTGGCGATCGCTAAGACATTTTCCAGAACAAAGAATGAATACGGATTGTCGCCGAAGCGGATGATTCGCAGGGCCAGGTGAATGCTGAAAAAAATTGCGGAGAGGGATATGAGCGTCACGTTGCGGGTCGAGAATATCCCTGAAAAAAACACGCTCAGCAAAAGTATGTTGAACAGCAATACTCCCCGGCCACTCATTTCCATAATTATAGGGAGTATGAATACTGCTGAAATGAGCATGATCAGCAAGGTGACGAAGCTGGCGTCGGCCAACCAGTAGGACTGGAGCTTTCTTATTAAATGACGCATGGCGGAAATGGTACCTCTTTTGATACTGCTTATGGCGATTCTCAGATTGCCATCCGACAACGAGCAGATAGTAGTGTATATCACGTGCTCCGAACTCAAAGCGGCTCCAAGCCGCCCTCCAATCTGTGGCAGTGGGCGATAACAAAGTTTCTAGCCGGGCTCTCCTACAGCCTGCACGGCCGGCTTTCTGGCCACCAGGAACACGGCTTTGTTTTTTCCTGGCTGCCAGTGGCGTTCGATTTCAAAACCGGCTTCCCGCATACCTTTTTCAAGTTCCGCTTGTTTGAACACCCGAATCGCTGGCAGCAAACCGAAAAATGTTCCGATTGGGAGTATCCATCTCAGGAAGTTCATCGAATCGCCGACGCAGAAGGTACTGGAAACGAACACACCACCCGGCTTGAGCAGGCGGTTTACCTGAACCAGCACTTCTCGCCAGTTGCCCAGCAAATGCAGGATGTTGAGTGCCAGCACTGCATCAAAAGATCCATCCCGCACCTCCAGCTCTTCTATTGCTGTGCAGGCAAAGGTCACGTTTCTGATGTCCATGGCGCTGGCTTTGGCCCGGGCAATCCTGATCATGTTTTTTGAAACATCGATAGCGTGTATCTGCCACACGCTGGCGGCGTGTATCAGTGCGGTTGAACCGGTGCCACAGCCGAACTCCAGCAGTCGCATTTCCGGTCTGAGGTACTCTGCCGTGATGCGCAGTTTCTCCTCGTAGGAGGCTTCGTCGGAAATGGTGCGTTTCGAGTAACGCTCGGCCACCCTATCCCAGAATTTTGCTGCTCGATTCAATCAATATCCCCTCATTGAAAACTGAAATGCCAGCCCAGCTGAGCCTGAGTCGGCCCTGAGTCGGCCCTGAGTCGGCCCTGGGTTGGAGCTGGGTCAGCCCCGGGTCGGCCCTGGGTTGGAGCTGGGTGCCCTATTCTGCGGTAAAGGATTCCGGGATCAGGGTCCGGCCAGCTTATGGATGATGATGCTCCAGTGATCGAGCGCATCGTAAAAGGCCTTGATCGGCACGCGCTCGTTGAGGCCGTGGGCAAACATCTCATTCGGATTCATGAATATTTCGCTGACTGCCCAGGTTGGAATGCCGGCGCGGCGGAAATGCATGCCGTCGGTGCCGCCCGATTCCATGTAAGCGATGATCTGTACTTTCGGGTAGCGCTGTTCCACTGCTACGCTGACCGCATCTACCACGTCCTCGCGTAGCTCGGAAACGGGGCTTTCAACCGTGTCATAAGTGGACTTGAACTCCAGCGCATCGTTCGCTACCACCTGTTTCAGGATGGCTTCGATTTCACTGACCGGCACACCCGGGAATATGCGGCAATTGACCGTTGCCGTAGCCGATTGTGGCAATGCATTCTCGGCGTGGCCGGCCTTAAGCATGGTCACAACGCAGGTAGTGCGCGTGGTGCCGACGTAGGACGACTCGCGCGAAAGACGCTCCGCAGCCGCCTCGTCTGTTGGGTCGCTGGCGAAGGCCAGCATGGCCGCGCCCAGCTCACCGCCCAGTTGCTCGCCGGTGACCTTGAAATAGTTTCGCGTCATGTCGCTGGATTGAACCGGGAATTTGAAACCCTGGATGTTCTTGATGGCCCCCGCCAGGTCATAGATGGCATTGTCCAGGCGCGGTCGTGAGCTGTGTCCACCGGGATTGCGTGCCGTGATCTCCCATGTGGCGTAAGTCTTTTCTGCTGCCTGGATGTTGTAGGTGATCGCCTTGCCGTGTACGTCCAGGTCACCGCCACCAGCATCCGAGTTCAGCGCGAATTCGGCTTCCGCCAGGTCCGGCCGCTCATAGGCCAGCATCCGGGTAGTGAGCATGCCGCTCTCCTCGTCGCCGGAAAACGCGATGATCAGGTCGCGCGTGGGCACAAAGCCTTCTTTTTTCAGCTTGATGAAGGTCGAGGTGAGCTGCGCCACGCCGAACTTGTTGTCGATGGTGCCGCGGCCATAAAAATTGATTTCGTCCGAGGTCAGCGTGAACGGCGGCCGCTCCCAGTCTTCCTCATAAGCTTCCACTACATCCATGTGGCCGAGGAACAGGATGGGCTTCTTGCCGGAGGAGCCATTACCGCGGTAACGAACAATCAGCGCCGCCAGGTCATCCTTGCGAAGGATCTCAATGTCCTCCTCGGGAAAGCCCGCGGCGATCAGCTCATCGGCCAGATAGCGCGCCACTTTCGGCGTGTTGCCCATGGCCTTGGAGGTATCCACTTCGATGATGGTTTTGAAAATCTCGAAAGTCTTGAGCGCATGCTCGGAAAGCTGCTCCTGCTGGGCCGGGAGCGGTAGAGCAAACGCAAGAAGCAGAATCAATAACAGGTTTTTCATGGGCACACTCGGGATCATCGCCTGGGGGAAACAGGTGCACAGTCTGCCGCAAGGCGCCGGTGCGAACAAGGCTCTGGCGCGAACGGCAGCACGGGGCTTGCACACGAGCTGCCAGGCTAGGGAAACTCTGATTTATTCAGAGTTTCTGCGGCATAAGGAGAAGGTGAGGCCGGGAACCGGCCGAGAAGCCGGCCTGGGCCGTGTGCCGCCATTTTCGATGATTGCAAATCATTGAAAATGAAGCAAAACAAAAATGACATTTTTCGTTTTGCGCGCTCTGATAATTCAGGGATGAATTAATCAGAGCTTCCTTAGGTAGAAGCAAAGAAAACAGATAGCATCTTGCGAAGGCATCACTCAACAGGGAATTCGCGATGGAAAGATACGAAACCTCGATTCAAACAAGAGATCTGTCCGGCACCTTAGCCAATATCGTTATCCGGCTGGGGGCACTGGCTATTCTCGTGGTCTGGTGTTTCCAGATACTGCAGCCGTTCCTGCTTCCGGCCATCTGGGGGATCATTATCTCTGTCGCTATCTATCCGCTTTACCGCTCACTCACACTCACCCCCCTGATGCGCGGACGGTCGGCCCTGGCGGCTACTTTGGTCAGCACGGTGTTACTGGCATTGTTGCTGGTACCGACGGCCATGTTGACCAAATTACTGGTGCAGAATACGGCGTCATTGGCAAATACAGTTCGTCAGCAGCAATTTGTCATTCCCCCACCACCCGATACGGTTCAGGACTGGCCCTTGATCGGTGAGCCCATTTCCAGGCTGTGGAGCCTGGCTGCCACCAACCTGGCCGAAGCCCTGAAACTGTTGGAGCCCCAGCTGAAAATCGTCGGAATCTGGCTGCTGGAGGCAGCGGCCAGTGCCGGAATGGGCTTGCTCCTGTTCGCGGCGGCCTTCGTGGTGGCCGGCATCCTGCTGCGTTACTCCGAGGCTGGGCACAAATTCGCGCGTGATTTATCGAACCGCCTCGCAGGGGAACGGGGCGACGAATTCGCCAACCTGGCTGGGGCAACGATCCGCAGTGTTTCGCAAGGCGTGCTTGGCGTTGCAATTATCCAGTCCCTGCTGGCCGGCCTGGGCTTCATGGCAGTTGGCTTGCCCGGGGCGGGAATCTGGGCGTTTCTGTGCCTCATCACTGCCACCATCCAGATTGGCGTTGCACCCATCGCAATTCCTGCCGTGATTTACGTGTTTGCCACCAGCGACACCGTAACCGCAGTAGTCTTCCTGGTCTGGAGCGTGGTGCTCCTGTTGCTCGACAACGTCCTGAAACCCCTGCTGCTTGGTCGCGGTCTGGATGTGCCAACGGTAGTGATATTTCTGGGGGCTATCGGCGGCATGATGATGTCTGGCATCATAGGCCTGTTCGTCGGCGCCATCGTTCTGGCTCTGGGCTACAAGCTGCTGCAGGCCTGGCTGGCTCCCGAGGCAGTGGCGCCAGGCGATCCCGACAGCTGATCCTCTGGCCAAGAAGCAAACTCAGGACAATCAACTCCGGGATGGTGGCCTGTTAAACCGAATCAAGGAAGTTCGAGCGGCCCCGGGTATGCCGGCAAGTGAGCGGTATCCGGGCCGAAATCCGGTGATACGTAATTCTCACCCCTCCGGACTGCATCAATCGCCAACATGAGATCACGCCCCACGCACCGTTTAAGCACGACGCCATGCGCACCTGTGGCCAGTGCCTTCTGTGCTACGACGATCTCATCATGCAGCGACAGCACGATTATGCGAGAGTCGGGTGATCGCTTGGCCAGTTTCCGCAATAATCTCTCGAAGCCACTTCCTGCCAGGGACAGATCAAGGACGATCAGTCCGGGGGTCAGGCGCTGTGCGCCTTCGCGCAAGGAACGTGCGTCAGCAACCAGGTAAACCGTCGCAAAGGCCGATTCGAGCAAGCCACGAATTCCGTCTGCCAGAGCCGTGTGACGGTCCGCCAGGACGGCGCAGGTCGGGTTCGAAGACTCCAAATTCGGCTTCCTGTCATAAGGCGCAGGCCAACCTGGGATCAGGGAGACAGATGCGTCATCACTAGTAAATGACATTGGCGCGCGTATGGCTATCCGAAAAAATACTAGCCGCAAGTCCTGTAGCGTTCGTCCACGGCGCCATGACTGGAAGTGCACACGAGCCTGAGGGTGCTCCCGGCCGGCCAACCAGTAAGCTCGTTAATCCTGCCCGGAAATTTTACGAGTACTTCGCCCAGGTCGTTTGCTTTAGATTCACCGCATAATGCGGTTTAATTGATCCACGACATATTAAATGTGCTGATGGCATGAATAATCCACTCTCCTGAATAGTATTTTTTGGGATGATCAAAACTAACACCAATGTCACGCATTGCATCCTGAAAAGCAGACCCAACTGGAAATTCAGCGTTATGCTCGCCTGCGCCAGCCTCTTGACAGGCTTCGCAAGGGCAGACCACGAACTGTACTCTGGCGAATCTTCCACATTGGTGCTTCAGGGCAGTGCCGTGGGTGCGGTCTTCCCGGGTTCCCATTCCTGGTTCGGGGAATCTGAATCGTTTCTCGGCGACGATACCGATTCGTGGAGTGAATTTGGTGCGGAAATTGGCCTCGCCTGGGAATACACCAGTGGCAAATCGACGTTTTTCGCCGGGCTCAGCGGCGTTTATACCGCAACCGGCGGAGATGACGCCTCCGGCCTCACGATCGGCGAAAGCGATTCCGACCAGGCCAGCACCGAACAGGCGCACATCGGCTGGCGCTATAGCGATCCTTTCTCCGGCCTCGAGGAAGACACGTTTACTTTGTCGGTCGGCCGCCAGGATTATCTGATCGGCACTGGTTTGCTGATTGCCGACGGTGGCAGCGACGGCGGTGAGGAGGGTGGTTGGTACCTTGGAATGCGCAAAGCCTTCCAGGAGTCTGTGATTGCCAGCCTGAAAAGCAACAGCCTGGTGGCCGAGGGCTTTTACCTGCAGAATCGGCCACGCCGGGGCGGTACCCAGGGTGATGCAGTCGGAGCGAACCTGGAATACACCTTCGATGGCGGCATCACCGCCGGCACGACCTACATGGTGGTTGATGCGAAGAATAGTCCGGATATTGCCAGTCTCGACGTTTGGTCCGGGCGTCTCGGTTGGAGTGGGTTTGGCGGGCTGGAGCTGAGCGGCGAGTATGTAATTGAGGAAAGCAACAATATCAATGCCGATGGCTTTTATGGTGAAGTCGGCTGGTCCTTTGCTGACCCTGCCTGGACGCCGCGGATCAGCTATCGCTATGCGGACTTCGACGGCGACGATCCGGATACCGCCAAAGACGAGCGATTCCGCGAAATTGCCTACGGCTACACCGATTACGGTTCCTGGTTCCAGGGCGAAATCACCGGCAACTATCCGCTGGGCAACGGTAACCTGCAGAGTCACTTTTTCCGCGTCAAGGCGGCCCCAAGCGAGGCGTGGACACTCAACCTGATGTACTACAACTTCACCCTGAACGAGCCAGCCTCACTCGACCCCACAGTCACCAGCGATGACTGGGGCGATGAAATCAACTTCACGGCCGACTGGGCAGTCACCGACAACTGGTACCTGATCGGTGTTCTCGGCGTGCTGTTTCCGGGCGATGCCGCCAAGCAGTGGGTAGGTGGTGATGACAATTGGTTGTACTCAATGATTTACGTTTCCTATTCGCTTTGATGCAGAGGCAACTCACATGTTGAACACTTCCGGCAGGGGCCCGCGACTCCTTCTCGACCCAGACCAACGCAGGGCGGAAGTCCTGTTCGGGCTGATCATGGTACTGACCTTTACCGGGTCTCTGGGCGTGGCGGAAGCCGGACGCGAAGATGTGCGCGTCATGCTGATCGGTGCACTGGGTTGCAATCTCGCCTGGGGCATCATTGATGGCGTGTTTTACCTGATGAGCACAATGGCAGAACGAAGCGGCGGCGTGCTCAAACTGAAAGCGGTGCGCGAATCTGCCGACCCCCAGCATGCGCAGCGGTTGATAGTGGAAGGACTGCCTCCCGCAGTTGCTTCCGTGATGCAGCCCTCAGAACTCGAGTCCTTGCTACAACGCCTGAAGCAACTTCCTGAACCCGAAAGGCAGGGCTTGACGCGCACTGACTGGCTGGCCGCGATTGGCGTGATGCTATGGGTGTTCCTGTCGACCTTTCCGGTGGCTCTGCCCTTTGTTTTTATGGAGGATGCGCGCAGTGCCCTGCGCGTTTCCAATCTGGTTGCGATCACCCTGCTGTTCATCGTTGGCTGGGCTTATGGCAAAGGCATTGGCCGCTCGCCCTGGCTGATTGGCCTGTCAATGGTGTTTCTTGGCTCGATGCTCACGTCCATAGCGATTGCGCTCGGTGGCTAACATTTTTCATCTAAGGAATCGAAATGCTTGAAGGAAAATTTGAACCCTTGCACGTGCGGGTGCTGTTCGTTGACGACGAGTTGATCAAGCAAACCGCTGAAGGTCGCGCAGCGCATTTGCTGGTAGCAGGTCTCGAGGCACGCAACATTGAAGTGGTAGAGGCCGTATCGGCTGCAGACGGTGAGTCGGTGATCACCTCCGATGCTGCCATCCACGCAGTGCTGATGGATTGGACACTTGACGATGACAATGCCAAAACCCACGAGAAGGCCATTGGCTTGCTGAAGCACATTCGCGAGCGCAATGAGCGGATTCCGATTTTCCTGATGGCCGAGCGCAAAGATTCGACGCGGATCCCGATCGAGATCATGCAAACCGTCGATGAATTCATCTGGATGCTTGAAGACACCGCGTCTTTCGTTAGTGGCCGCGTCGAGGCTGCCGCCCGCCGCTACATCGAGGAACTTCTGCCGCCGTTTGCAGCCGCGCTGGGCCGGTTCGCACGCGTGCACGAGTATTCCTGGCATACGCCGGGGCACGCCGGCGGCACTGCTTTTCAGAAGTCTACAGTTGGCCGCGTCTTCCACGATTATTTTGGCGAGAACCTGCTCCGCTCAGACCTGTCGATCAGCGTTGGTGAACTCGGCTCTCTCCTGGACCACACCGGGCCCATCGGCGAATCCGAGCGGTACGCTGCTCGCGTGTTTGGCGCCCATCGCACCTACTGCGTCACCAACGGTACTTCTACTTCGAACCGATTGATTTTCACCGCGGCAGTAGCGCGCGACCAGATCGCGCTTTGCGATCGCAATTGCCACAAGTCGATCGAACATGGGCTGACGCTGACCGGTGCCATTCCAACGTATTACGTCCCCTTGCGCAACCGCTTGGGGATCATTGGTCCTATCCACCCGGATCAGTTCACCAAGGCTTCGATCAAAAAAGCCATCACCTCCAATCCCCTGGTGCACGCTGGCGTGGAGCGAAAGGCGGTCTATAGCGTAGTTACGAATTCGACCTACGACGGTCTCTGCTATAACGCAGTAGCCGTTGAAGAACTGCTGGACGACAGCGTCGATCGCGTCCATTGGGATGAAGCCTGGTATGGCTATGCGCGCTTCAATCCGATCTATCGCAACCGGTTCGGCATGCGCGGCGACCCCAAGGATCACACTGGCCCAACGGTGTTCGCCACGCACTCAACGCACAAACTTCTTGCAGCCTTGTCACAGGCCTCCTTCCTGCACATCCGCGATGGACGTGGCGCGATCCCGCATGCGCGTTTCAATGAATCTTTCATGATGCATGCCTCGACTTCGCCGCTGTATACGATCATCGCCTCGAACGACATCACTACCGCGATGATGGACGGACGTGGCGGGCTGACGCTGACCAACGAGTCCATTCAGGAAGCGGTGGCCTTCCGCCAGACCATGGGCCGCCTGCACGCACACTTCGGCAAGAAGGACGACTGGTTCTTCAACACCTGGAATGCCGAAAAGGTCGCAGTGCCGGGCCGTCGCAAGCGTGTCGCTTTCCACGAGGCGCCAGCTAAAGTTTTGACGACCGACCCGAACGCCTGGGTGATGCACCCGGGCGACGACTGGCACGGCTTCGATACCCTGCCTGACGACTACTGCATGCTGGATCCCATCAAGGTATCGATCATAACGCCAGGCGTTGGCATGACCGGAGAGTTGGGAGATTCCGGCATTCCGGCAACGCTGATTACTGCTTATCTCGATCGGCATGGCATCCAGGTGGAAAAAACCACTGACTTCACCGTGCTGTTCCTGTTTTCCTTTGGCATCACGAAGGGCAAGTGGGGAACCCTCGTTACCGCCCTGCTGGACTTCAAGAAAAATTACGACGCGAATGCGCCGCTGGAGCAGATTCTGCCGTACCTTGTGGCTTCCCATCCGGATCACTATGGAAAGCTCGGCCTGCGCGACCTTGCCGATGAGATGTTTGACCAGCTGAAAAGCGCCAAACAGACCAAGTGGCTGGCTGAGGCTTTTTCAACCTTGCCGAAGGCGGTCATGACGCCGGCGGCTTCTTACCGCGAACTCGTGCTGGACAACATCGAGCATGTGGAGCTCTCGAAGATGGCCAACCGCGTTCTCGCAACCAGTGTTGTGCCTTACCCGCCTGGTATTCCCATGTTGATGCCGGGTGAAAGCGCCGGTGCCGCCAACGGCCCCTACCTGAGTTACCTTCGTGCC
>JANOGQ010000640.1:0-17344 GCA_031406105.1 Lysobacterales bacterium
CCCTGCCCGATCAGGCGGTCCAGTCGCTCAGGCAGATTCTCTCCATGGTTACGCCAGGCGATATGCCCTGGCCCCGAGTTGGTAAAAGCTGCGAGATCCCAGAGCGCGGCATAGGGAGGAGACCGTTCATCATAAGATGGAGGTAAATAAACCGGTAAAAGTCGATCAGCTGGATCTTGCCAGGGGTTTTCAAGCAAGACATCCGAACGATGATGAAAACTGACAACGCGACCTGCAGGCCACTGCTGTCGGCCTCGCAGATTGGGCATCAAGCCTGCTCCAGCCGCCGCAAGGTATCCCGTATGTGCGCCAATATGGGCCCATGAAGATCGTCCAGTTCCAGTGCGTGATCAATGGTTGCGCGGACATAACCCTCCCGACTTCCGCAATCATAGCGTCTTCCAACAAATGGAAAAGCCAATACATTTTCGGACTTCAACAAAGCGGCAATACCATCTGTCAGTTGAATTTCCCCACCCACACCTGCCTGTACACTATGCAGCAATGGAAAAATGGTCGGGGAAAGTATGTAACGGCCGACCACGCCCAGATCAGACGGTGCATCTGCTGCTTTCGGTTTTTCAACGATGGTGTGTATCCGTTGATTACCCCGGTCGTCCTCCTCCACTCCGACCACGCCGTAATTTCGGGTTAATTCAGGAGGAATTCGCTCAACACCGATCACGCTGGATCCGGTTCTTTCATACAGGCTGACCATCTGCGCTAATGCGCCTGGGCCGCGATTCAAAACCATATCATCAGCCAGGATAACGGCGAAAGACTCATCACCTACAACCGACTCAGCGCACAGAACTGCATGCCCCAGTCCCAATGCTTCGGTTTGGGTCACATGCACACGACTGACATGGGCCGGAACGATTTCGGTTACACGAGACAATAATTCAGTTTTGCCTGATTCAGACAGGCGCATCTGCAGCTCAAAGGCAGTATCAAAATGATCAGAAATTGTATGTTTCTTGCTGCTGGTTATAAAGATCAGAGTGTCGATTCCCGCTTCAAGGGCCTCTTCCACCGCATACTGGATCAAGGGTTTGTCCACAACGGGCAACATTTCCTTGGGGATTGATTTGGTTGCTGGCAGAAAACGGGTACCCAATCCAGCCACCGGAAAAACCGCTTTACGTATACGTTTCAATCCCGGATGCCTGTACTTCAGCGAGCACGGTGCAAAGGAACGATGGTCGAAGCCTGCTCGGGTGCGTTGATGCCGGACGATTTGGCCAGCTCCGGCACCAACTTCAGCAGTATCTGCTGGATTCGTGGCGTGTCATAACGTTTGACGGCCAGTTCGGCCTCGCGCAGATCGGCGCCGAGATTTTCCCAATTGGATTCTCGCGGATGTGCCAGAAAAATCTTCTCGTGGCGGGTTTGTTCGTAAGGCTCAAGCTCGTGGAACAATTCTTCAAAGAGCTTTTCACCCGGTCGCAAACCGGTATAAACAATCTGAATGTCTTTGCCCGGGATTTTTCCGGAAAGCCGGATCAATTGCTCAGCCAGGTAGGTAATTTTGACCGGCTTGCCCATATCCAGAACATAAATTTCACCACCACTGCCCAGCACAGCAGCCTGCATGATGAGCTGACTGGCTTCAGCGATCGTCATGAAGTAGCGGGAAATTTCCGGATGGGTCACCGTTACGGGACCGCCGCGAGCAATCTGCTCTTTGAATAGTGGCACCACGCTGCCATTGGAATTGAGTACATTACCAAAACGTACCGTGATATAGCGTGTGTTCGAATGGGCATTCATGTTCTGGCAATACATTTCAGCAACACGCTTGGTGGCGCCCATGATATTGGCCGGATTAACTGCTTTGTCTGTGGAGATCAACACGAAAGTTCCCACGCCATGCCGTTCCGCCGATTCAGCAAGCCGCATGGTGCCGAGAACGTTGTTACGGAAAGCTTCCCGAACCTGGGTTTGCAGGATCGGCAGATGCTTGTAGGCTGCTGCATGGAAAATCATATCAGGGCGATAATCTCCCACCACTTTTTCCACGGTAGCAGAATCGCAGATATCACCCAGCACACTGCAGAACACCAGGTCCTGGAAATCACTGCGCAGTTCGTGGTCAATGCGGTACAGGGCGTATTCACTGTTATCAACGACAATAAGCTCAATTGGATTGAGCCGGGCAATCTGTCGGCATAATTCGGAACCTATGGAACCGCCGCCACCAGTAATCATTACCCTTTTGCCCGACAGACCCTCACGAATGGCATCCCATTTGAGGGAAACCGGTTCGCGACCCAGCAAGTCATCGATTACCACGTGTTTGAGATCATCAATTCGGGTAGCTTTATTACCCAGGTCGTTCAAGGTGGGCAAAGTTCGGAATTCAATGTCACTTTGCTCGCAAATCTCAACCACTTGCTGCATTTGCTGATTGGTTGCAGAGGGCATGGCGATAATTACCAGTTCCGCTCCGACCTCACGGGCGATTCTTGGCAGTTTATCGATACTGCCCAGTACCGGGATTCCATGTACCTGTGCGCCACGCAATCTTTGATCGTCATCGAGGAAACCAATCACGTTCAGGGCACCACGGTGACGTAACTCACGTTCCAGCAATGCGCCGGATCTGCCAGCCCCCAAAACCAGCACCCGCTTCAGACTGCTGGTTGATTGTCTGATCGGCGTATGTGAATCCTTCCAGAATCGGTAACACATACGCGGCAAGCCCAAAGCCAGAAACAGAAAGCCGGGGTACAGCATTACTGCGCCGAAAATGTTGCGAATTTCAGCAGGAAAAAACCAGGCCAGGGTAGAAACGATAAGCACGGTGCCAAACACGGCAGCACGGGCAATATTCCACAGATCAGGAAAGCTTGCGAACCGCCACAGGCCCTTATACAAGCCTGTAAACCACAATACCAAGCCCTGAATTACAAGAATCAGGCTGAATTCAGCCCAAAGGCTCATGGAGCTCAACATGCCCAGAGATCCCAGTTGCAGGATCAGCCAGCCGGCTCCAAACCAGGCGACGGTAACCATAACCAGGTCGTGAGCAACGACCGCCGCCCTGGGATGCCGCAGAATGCGCTTTAGGTTCATTGTTTTATCCCGCTTAAGCGAGCACTCCAAATTTACGCAAAGCCAGAAACCAAGCTATTGCCAATGCGCAAGCCACTATAACTACAGCAACTTTTGCCAATTCCGGAAAACTGACTGCAACTGCAATTACCGGAACAACCAGCAACAAATTGATCAGCTGATAAAGCCACAAGACCTTACTATGTGACCAGCCATGCGCTATCAGCCGCTGGTATATATGTTGTTTGTGGGGAGTATACCACCGCTCCCCCTTTATTACCCTCGCTAACAAAGTCAAACTGCTGTCGCAGACAAACACCAGCATCAAGAGGATGGCAACCGGGATTGAGAAACTTCCTCTGATAAGCCCATAAAACAACAATGCTGCAATCAGGAAACCCACAGAGATACTCCCCACATCTCCCATGAAAACCCTCGCCTTACCGAGATTCCAGGGCAAGAACCCCAGGGTAGCCGCGGCCAGGGCAGCTGCTAACAAGGCCGCAGGCAAATCGTCTGCCAAAAAGAACAGGACTGCGAGTACCAAACCCGCAAATACGGCTTGCATTGCTGCCATGCCGTTACTCCCATCCATGAAGTTGAAAAGATTGGTCATCCAGACCAGCAAAGGCACGATTGCCATCCATTGCCATACCTCACCTGTCCAGCCTGCGAATCGGGCACACGCTAGCAGATACAAACTGGCTGCAAGCTGAACCAGCAATCGCGGCAGCACGGATAGCGAAAACCGGTCGTCCAGCAAGCCGACCAAAGCCAGGCCACAAAAGGCTGGTAAGAGACAATGCAACCAGAAATCCGGCAACTCAAGTCCGGGTAGCAGCAAGCTATCAGCCAGCAGCAAGGCCAGCACGATACCCAAACCACCACCCCGGGGCGTAGCCAGTAAGTGACTGTGACGTTCACCAGGAAAATCCAGTATGCCCTGTTGCCGTGCGAACCAGGCACTAAGCCCAGTCAGAACAAAAGCTGCCATGAGCACCAGCAGGAGAAAAAGAAAGGTCGACTGCATGGCTGCCATGAACAACCCAAGGACCCTATTCGCCCAGCACGCCGTGAATGATCTGGGTGGTGTCCCAATGGCGGCAACTTGGACATTGCCAATGATGCGTCTGGCCACTGAAGCCGCAGTGCGAGCATCGGTAGCTGGGCTGGCGAGCCAACAATCGGGTGGAGACGGCTTTGAGTATGTCATCACTGGATTCAGCAGGTAAATGACCTGCTGCACGCAGCTCAAAAAGGCGATCCAAACCGCGTACCGAGGGCTTTGCGTTCAGGGAGCCCGCCAGGAACTGAGCAGCCGCGGCCGCTCCCTGCTCTGCAGTCAACAAATCAGTCAGTTTCAATACCAATGAAATGCCCTGGTAGCTTTCAGCCCATTTTCGAAGATTTTCGTGTGCCCGCTCCAGCTGGCCTGCTTGCCCTGCAACTTCCACATACGGTTTGATCAAATCTGGAATATATTGCGGGTTCAGGCCAGCAATCTCCTCAAACGCCGATAAAGAGGCTTCGAAATCGCCCTCAGTTTCGCAGATTCGAGCCAGGATCAGGCGACTGCGTATGCTCTGAGGATCGTGACGTCTGGCTTGTCGAAGATACTTTCTGGCCAACTCGATCTCGCCACCTGCCAAAGCCTCCTCTGCCAGCTCACAGCTGAACTGAGCCATCATGCCACCATAGTGAGCGCCATCCAGTTGCTCCAGACGCTCCGCCTGCAACAGGGCTTTCTGCCATTCTTTCTCCTGCTGGTAGATATCCAGCAGATTCTGCAGCGCCAAAGGAGTTTGCGCGTCACTTCCAATCAACTCGGAAAACAACAGTTCCGCGCGATCCAGCAATCCGGCACGCATATAGTCTTCGCCCAACTCCAGTAATGCCTGAGTGCGTTGCTCAGGCCGCAAATCCGTTTTGGCAATGATATTCTGGTGAAAGCGAATGGCACGATCGACCTCGCCGCGACGCCGGAACAGGTTGCCCAGTGCCAGATGAGTTTCAACGGTATCCTGATTGACCTCGGCCAATTCAAGAAACACCTGTATGGCCTTGTCAGGTTGCTCATTGAGAAGGTAGTTAAGCCCCTGGAAGTACTGGTCGTTAAAATTGCGGTTTTTCTTTCGGGTCAGGGAGCGATCGTAATTTTTCGCTATCCACCAGCCGAAATACACTGCCGGCGGAAGAAGCAACCAGCCCAGAAACTCAAGCATCCTGCTTATCCGTCAAAGTGGATACTGGCAGGGCATTTTTGCCGGCTAGTTTTTCAGCCTTGCGCAGACGCATCTGCAAAGGCCAGACAATGAAGATGCTGATCAGTAACAAACCCAGCAGAATTCCCAGCACCAGAACGCATATGAGGGTGAGCCCCAGTGGCCATTCGAGCTGCATCCACAATAAATCAACATTCACGACCACAGGATTCAGAACGCCGGCCACCACACCCGCAGCGATCGCCAGTACCATGACAAAGATAAATCCTATTCGGTACACAATTCACTCCAGGCCCCATTCCGGGCGCTCGTGTCACGCTGGGTCCGGGTGGCGATACCTGTCTACCAGGTTAAAAAATTGGTCCGGATTATGCTAATCCGGTTGTAATTCAGTCTGCCTCGGCCTGGACGTTCAGATCGACGCGTTCGCGTAACATTTTGCCTGGCTTGAAATGCGGAACATGCTTTCCGGGTAAGGCAACGGCTTCACCGGTTTTTGGATTCCTGCCCATGCGCGGTGCGCGAAAATGCAAGGAGAAGCTGCCGAAACCCCGAATTTCAATTCGGTCTCCACCCGATAAAGCGGAGCTCATCTGCTCAAGTATGGATTTAACTGCGAGCTCAATATCAAGATGTGCGAGGTGTCTCTGATCTGAGGAAAGTTTGTCTGTTAGTTCTGATTTGGTCATGTATGGATTTCCTTGTCCCTGAAATTTACATCATCAGCTTGTTTTTGTCTGGCAACGTAACATAACAAAACGGGAGCCGGTTGTTGTGCCCGGCTCCCACCTCAGTCAGGCTTGTTCCTGGTCCTGGTCCAGTTGCTCTTTGAGCAGATCACCCAAAGATGTGGTGCCACTGGCTGCATTGCTGGACTGGTATTCTTCCAGTGCTTCAGCCAGCTCAGCATCATCCTTGGCACGGATAGACAAGCTCAGAGCGCGACTCTTGCGGTCAATACTGATGAACTTGGCTTCCACTTCATCACCAACGGCCAACTCCTTGGTGGCATCTTCAACCCGTTCTTTGCGAATTTCAGAGGCACGCAGATAACCATCGACACCATCACCGAGGTCAATCACCGCCCCTTTGGCATCGACTTCCTTCACTTTGCCGGTCACCAGGGAACCACGAGGATGCTCTGCCATGAAAGTGGCAAACGGATCCTGATCCATCTGCTTGATACCCAGCGAAATACGCTCACGCTCCGGATCAACAGCCAGAACGACCGCTTCAATCTCCTCGCCTTTACGGAAGTTACGCACGGCTTCTTCGCCTACGTCATGCCAGGAAATATCAGACAGATGCACCAGACCATCAATGCCGCCGTCGAGGCCGATAAAAATTCCGAAATCAGTAATCGACTTGATGGCACCCGAAACTTTGTCACCCTTGTTGTGGATGGCAGCAAAAGACTCCCAGGGATTGGCCATACACTGTTTCATACCGAGTGAAATGCGACGACGCTCTTCATCGATATCCAACACCACGACTTCTACCTCAGTGCCAGTGTGCACAACTTTGGCAGGATTGACATTCTTGTTGGTCCAATCCATTTCTGAAACATGCACCAGACCTTCAACACCATCCTCGATCTCAACAAAGCAACCGTAGTCGGTGATGTTGGAAACCGCACCGAACAGACGCGCACCTACCGGATAGCGGCGCGCCAGATCCGACCAGGGATCGTCACCCAGCTGTTTCAGACCAAGAGACACGCGGTTACGCTCACGGTCAAAACGCAATACACGTACTTCAAGCTCATCCGCTACATTGACCACTTCGCTGGGATGACGGACGCGCTTCCACGCCATATCAGTAATGTGCAGCAGACCGTCAATTCCACCGAGATCAAGAAACGCGCCGTAGTCGGTCAGGTTCTTGACTACGCCCTTGACGATCACCCCTTCTTCGAGGCGGTCCAGCAAGGCTTCTCGTTCGGCACTGAATTCTTTCTCGACCACTGCACGTCGTGAAACAACAATGTTGTTGCGCTTGCGATCAAGCTTGATAATTTTGAATTCGAGATCCTTGCCTTCCAGATAAGTTGGGTCACGAACCGGCCGCACATCAACCAGGGAGCCAGGCAGAAAGGCACGAATATCTTCGATGTCGACGGTAAAGCCACCTTTTACCTTGCCGCTGATCTTGCCTTCTATGGTTGCATCACCTACGAATGCTTCTTCCAGTTTGTCCCAAACCATGGAACGCTTTGCTTTGTCACGTGACAGGCGGGTTTCACCGAATCCATCTTCCACTGCTTCGAGCGCAACCTGTACTTCATCACCGACGGCGACTTCGAGTTCACCTCTGAGGTTTCTGAACTGGATTATAGGTACCACGCCCTCTGACTTAAGACCGGCGTTGACGACGACAGCATCGTCACGGATTTCCATCACGATTCCGGTGACAATAGAGCCCGGTTTCAGGTTTTTAACGGCCAGGCTCTGTTCAAATAATTCTGCGAAACTTTCAGTCATGTTGTTATTTACTCACAGGTAAGCTGTCTTGAGACAGTTACCCACCCAGGGTTATGGGGCCATCAATGGCGCCCGTTGATGAAATCCACTCGGAAGAGTGGCTCTAATATAATCTATAAAATTCAATCGCTTATCTTTTTCTTCTTCCAAAGACTCAGAATTTCAGCCAGAACTTCATCCACGCTGAGCTCCGAAGAGTCAATGAGGTGCGAATCAAATGCAGGCTTGAGCGGTGCCAGGAGCCGGGTTTGGTCCCTGTAATCACGCTCTTCTATCTCCCGGAAAAGGCGCGAGAGATTAACACTTTCCCCTTTTTCTTTCAACTGCTTATAGCGTCTTTGGGCGCGCTCTTCCACGCTGGCAGTCAGGTAGATTTTCAAATCAGCTTTCGGAAAAATCACCGTAGCCATGTCTCTGCCGTCCGCCACCAGGCCCGGTAACTGCCGGAATGCTCTTTGCCTGTCTACCAGTGCCGCGCGCACGGCAGGCAACGCCGCAAGGCGCGAAGCCCATGCGCTGACTTCCTCGCTGCGCAGCAGCTGACTGACATCCTCACCGTCCAGCAATACTTTTACAGCATGATCTTCAATCGTAAACTCAGCCTGAAGGCTGGCAGCTACTTCACCCAGCCTGGATTCATCTTCAGTGGACACCGTTTGTTGTTTTAATGCCGCGACTGCTACCAGTCGGTAGAGTGCTCCACTGTCCAGCAGATTCCAGCCCAGTTTCTCCGCCAGGCGCAAAGAAACCGTGCCTTTTCCCGACCCGCCGGGACCATCAATGGCAATTACCGGCACCTTTTCAGGCATGGCTGATTGAGCTTCCGCCTGCCGGTAACTCGATTTTTACCTGGCCTCCAAGACTTTGCAGGTGCTGAGTAAACTCAGGATAGGACGTGTCTATGTGGCTAGCGCCCGCCACTATGACGGGGCCCGCCGCCACCTGCCCAGCAATGCAAAAGCTCATGGCACAGCGATGATCACCGGCACCATCGACCTCGCCTGAGCCCAGGTCGCCTCCATGAATATCAATACCATCTTCGAATTCGTTCAAACGGATTCCGAGAATCTCCAGGCCAGTGGCCATCACTGAAATACGGTCGCTTTCTTTAATCCGCAGTTCTTCAGCGCCCCGAATACGCGTTATTCCCCTGGCGCCGGTTGCAAGTATCATGATGATGGGCAGTTCATCAATCAACGAGGGTACCCAGGATTCCGGTACATCGATGCCTTGTAATCCACTGCGGTAGCGTACCTGAATGTCAGCCACAGGCTCCTCGCCAAACTGGCGCTGATTATCGAGAGTTACATCGGCTCCCATTTCCTGCATCACGCGTATGATGCCATCACGGGTGCTGTTCACGCCCACATTGCGCAAAAGCACTTGCGAGCCGGGTACCAATGCTGCCGCTACCATGAAGAATGCTGCGGATGAAATATCAGCCGGCACTTCAATACAGGCTGCGCCAAGTTTGCTGGGGCCAGCAACACAACAGCCGGACTCCAGCTTGACACCGAATACCGGCAACATGCGTTCGGTGTGGTCACGACTCTGCCCCGGCTCGCTGATGCAGGTCCTGCCACGAGCAAACAGCCCGGCCAGCAGAATGCAGGACTTGATCTGAGCACTGGCAACCGGCAGCACATATTCAATACCTTGCAGCCGGCGATTGCCTCTGATTTTTAACGGGGCTGTACCTTCTGCAGTTGCTTCTATGCTTGCACCCATTCGGGATAATGGCTCAATGATTCGACGCATCGGTCGGCGGTTCAGCGATGCATCACCAAGCAGTTCTGAATCAAAGGGCTGGGCAGCCAACACACCAGCCAGCAAGCGCATGGCCGTGCCAGAATTCCCCATATCCAGGGTCTGCGCGGGTTTTTGCAACCCTTTTTCACCGGTACCATGAACATGAACCACTTGCTGAGCGCCTATGCCCTCGCTGCGAATGACAGCTCCCAATTGCTGACAAGCCGCCGCAGTTGCAGCGACATCGGCAGATTGCAACAGACCCTTGATTTGAGACTTACCGCTGGCGAGAGCTGAAAAGATCAAGGCGCGATGAGAAATGGATTTATCACCGGGCGGCGTCAGTTCTCCCCGCAAAGCTGAAGCCAGTGACTGCGTGATCAGCTTCATTTGCGGATAGCTTTTTTGGCTGATTTCTTGCGGGCTTTGGAACCAGCTTGGGACTTCGAAAGCCTGCTGTTCGAATCAATTTCAGCAGACACAGCTCGTGGGTAGGAGCCGAGCACGCGGCAGAGCTTGCTGATCTGCTTGAGATCAGCCAAAGCTGCAGCCACTTCCGGATCCTGGGCGTGACCTTCAACGTCAACAAAAAACACATACTCCCATTTACCCAAACTGGAAGGCCGCGATTCAATTCGTGTCATGTTGACCGATTGCCTGTCCAGGGGCTGGAGCAAACGAAACAACAAGCCAGGGCCTTCGTGACCAGCCAGCAACAAAGTGGTTTTGTCACGGCCTGACGGTGCGAGCAAATGCCGCCCAATGACCAGAAAGCGTGTGGTGTTGTCGGGCCGGTCTTCGATATTCGAGAAAAGCACTGGCACGCCATATACTTCGGCGGCCGATTGCCCGGCAATAGCTGCTGCTTCTGGCGCATTGCGCACCCGTCGCGCTGCTTCGGCATTACTGCCAACTGCGATGAGCTCAGCTTTTGGCAAATGACCACGGATCCAGGCCTTGCACTGGGACAAAGATTGCTCATGGGAATAAATGCGTTCCACCTGGTTCAGATTGCGTGCATGTGTCAGAAGATTCTGGTGCACCCGCAGTTCAATCTCACCGCAGATTTGTAACTCCGAGCTGAGAAACATATCCAGGGTGTGGCTAACGATACCCTGTGAAGAATTTTCAACAGGGATTACTCCAAAATCGGCTTCCGACTTCTGCACCTGCTCAAATACCCCATCAATGCTGGGATGACTGAGCGCCAGCACTGAGTGCCCAAAGTGACGATGAACGGCTTGTTGGGTAAAGGTCCCTTCCGGCCCCAGGTAAGCCACTTTGAGAGGTTCCTGTTGAGCCAGGCAGGCAGACATGATTTCACGAAACAGGCGAAGCATTTCTGCGTCAGACAGGGGGCCTTTATTGCGCTCGATTACCTTTCGCAGTACCTGGGCCTCGCGTTCGGGTCGGTAATAATCCACCGCATGAGTGAAGTCACCCTTACTGGCTCGCACCCGGAATGCCAGGTGCGCCCGTTCACTGATCAGTGCCTGAATCTGTTCATCCAGTTGGTCTATATCGGCGCGCACCATTTCCAGTTGCGACACAGCTGGAGTTCTTTTCTTGCTTGGCATTTACAATTCCCGGCCTGTTCATTGAAATTAGCGAAACTCTGATTTATTCAGAGTTTCCGCGGCATAGGGATGTGCCGCCATTTTCAGTGATTGTAAATCATTGAAAATGGAGCAAAACAAAAATCACACTTTTTCCCACAACACTATAGTTGGGCGTGCTCTGATAATTCAGGGATGAATTAATCAGAGCCTCCTTAGAGTTCCTGATTGTAACTGCAAGCTCATGGCCGCGCCCAGAGTATTCAGTATGAAGCGGCATCTTCAATCAAAGCGCAATCAGGCACTGCACCAATCAATAATCGCGCGCCACTTGCTGTGGTTCCCGACCAACTGAGTTGCCTGGCGCTCAAGGCGACGGCCAGCAGCAATGGCAACTCCGTATCTTCAGTGAATTGTGCTGCGGGTGATTCGCCTTCTGCAGTTGGGCCCTGAGGCAACAAACCTGCTGGCAACAATTTCTGCACAACATCGAGGTCCAACTGTCCTGCTTCGAGTTGCAATTGCAGCAAGGGCACCGCTTTTGTGGAAAAACAGCCTGTGCCGGCCAACTCCTGCCCAAGCAGGTTCAAGTCGACCGTTTCCAATATCCAGCGGTCGGACGAGTCTCGCGCCGTCAGCCTGACTGCGATGGATGCCTTATCGGCAGTTTGCAAGTCGCCTGACAGGGAAATTTGTATCCCGTCTGCCAACAGAACATTGAACTCATAATGACTGCTGTAAGTGGCCACAAAACCGCGCAATTCACCCCAAAATCTCTGCTGGTCTGCTGCCCAGTTAAGTTCACCCTGGCCAATTGGCCAGCTTCGCCCCTTCAATTGCAGGGAAAGCTATTCTACCATCAAATCCAATTTGAGTGGACTGGCCGTGACTTGCAAGACACCCTGCAGATACAAATTCTCAGAAGCCGCTTTGTTTTTATCTAAAGCCAGGACGACTGTGATGCTGGATTTCTGCTTATCGGCAAAATCAATCAAATTCAATTCAGATACCAGCAGAAAATCTACCGCTGACTGCTGCAGTTGCAGTCCGGTAATTTCCAGATCCCTGATACTTGGCAACTGAAAACCTGTTTTACTTGCTGTACCCCTGGACGAGTTAAATTCTTCCAGCCTGTCGAGGTCCAGAGTACCTTGATGAATCGCAACTTTGAGTATGTTTACTTCCTTGCGCAACAATGGGCGCAAGGCCAGATGTAACTCATAGGCATCCGCACTCACTATGGGGAGCCCACTTACGGCATCTTTCAGGGCCAGATCAGCACCGGTAATGCGGATCGTTGGGAACAGTTGCAGGGAATATTCACCGCGGAACTCGGCTTCCATACCGAGGGCTTTACCCAATTCCCGCTGCAACAATTTTCGGCCAGATCCAGATTCTAGCCAGGAACCGGCACTCAACAGGAACGCCACGAGCACAAGCAGCAGGACTATCGCGCCAGCAGCCAGGTAGCGACCCAGAAAGCGCCGCAGAGGGTAACTGTCAGCCTTCATCAGGTAATCACCTTGCCTGAAGGCTGGTTAGATACGGCAACAGGCACTAAACTGCTCGCAGCCAAATGCAGGTCGACACAGTTATGCCCGCAATCGACATTCATGCCATGCATACCATGAGCCGTGAGGACGCACAGGGGGCGGCTGATTACCTGGCGCGGGACCTCGCAGATAAATTTGGTATTGAATATGGCTGGGATGACGACACCATCTGCTTTGAGCGCAGTGGAGTGTCGGGAACAATCAAAGTGGATGGTGAACAGATTCATATCGTTGCACAATTGGGTTTCATGTTGAGCCTGTTCAAAGACACTCTGGAAAGTGAAATTCGACGGCAGCTGAGTGAGCATTTCAATTGCACCTTCAGCAACTGACCTATGACCGCGTGTTGCCGGGCTCGTCTGCAAACCATTGTTTCATCAACTGGGTTTCACGCTGATAAATGGTTTCGACGAAAAGTTGTGGATCCTGAAGTCTTCGGAATGCTGACAGGCCTTGTTCCAGGAAGGTCTGCAAACGACCATAACCAGCGACCTGTGCGGGTTTACGTACTGCCCTGACCAGGCCCCGCATAAATGGCAATTGAGTCAATGCCCGGAGTTCATGCCCCAGTTTGCGTATCAGTTCAATTTGTCGTTGCCTGTCGTGACTGCGGCCGACCATGCGATAGATGCTCACATAAGCTGAGTCATCGATAAGCTGTGTCGATTCCCGCCGCAAGATCTCGGCCATTTTGCAATCCAGTTCAAGGCTGAGCAACTGTAGCTGCAGTGCTTCGCTCAGAGCCAATAAAGCATGCTCTGGCAACAAGCGGCTCATTATGGGTTCAACCCGGTTTACATCTTCATCACGTTGACGAAACCCCAGGCCCCCATAGAGTTCTTCCAGAAAAAACCGGCAGGCAGGTTGATCTGATTCGCGGGCAACAAAATCTGCATATGTGAGCCGAAATCTTTGCCTCTGCCATTCCTGCAGCCTGAGGAACTCATGGAGTGGAAAATCCGGCTGGTCAATCGCCCGGGCGAAATCATTACCTGCATGCAATGCCTGTCGAAACGCGCGAATGGCCGAAGACATAAAATTCGGGGTCAACCCTCTTCGAGCTGGGCTATTGCTTCCACCAGTTCATCTTTACTGCGTCGAAACAGGGCCAGACTTTCAACATGCAGATATCGGATCTTGCCCCTTTCATCCACCAAAAAAACAGAACGCTTCATGCCCAGCATCCCTTTGCTGTCGTAGAGCTCCGCAACCTGCAGCTGCGGATCGCTGAGCAAGGTAAATGGCAGCTGGTGCTTCTGGCGAAATTTCTGATGAGAGCTTGCATCGTCCTTACTGACACCAACGACGCGAACCCCAAGACCCGCGAATGCTTCCACGCCATCACGATACTCACACAATTGCTTGGTGCAGACAGGCGTGTTGTCACCCGGATAAAAGACCAACAGTATCTTCTCACCCCGATGGCTGGACAAGGTGAACTCCTGCCCCTGGTCATCCACCAAGGTGAAGTCTGGTGCTTGGTCCTGCAATTTCAACATGGCTCAAATTCCTCGCTTGCCGGTCTCAGACTCTCATTTTTACCAGTGAATGCCGCGCATCAGGCTGGCAAAAGCCAACTGTTCCTGTGATGCCTCGACCTGTCCTTCCTTGACACCTTTGGCAGCGGCGGAATCCGGAAACATGCGGAAAGCGCTATTCATCACGATTTCGGCCACTTTTGGAGAAACGGCGTGTAATACCTGGGCGAATACACCCAGGCGGGTAGCAATGCGCTGCGGCTTATAAATTACGGCCTGTTTCACCATGTTGGCTGCTTCGTCGGGGGTAATCGTTGGAACATTATCGTACAGCCGGGTGGGTGCAATCATGGGAGTTCTGACCAGCGGCATATTGATGGTTGTGAAACTGACACCCAAATCATTGAATTCAGCTGCCGCGCAACGGGAAAAGGAATCCAGCGCAGCCTTGGAAGCGACATAGGCGGAAAACCGCGGCGCATTGGTCAGCACTCCAATGGAGGAAATATTGATGATATGACCACTGTGTCGTTGTTCCATGTGCGGCAGCACGTTCATGATCAGCCGCAAGCTGCCAAAATAATTCAGCTGCATGGTGCGTTCATAGTCATGATAACGATCATAGGACGAAGAAATGGACCGGCGGATAGACCGGCCCGCATTATTGACGAGTATGTCTATGGGCCCCAATTCCTGCTGGATTTCCTTGATAACCCGGTCACAGGCATCAATTTCTGCCAGATCGGCTGAAAAACTCCAGGCCTCCCCACCCGCCGCGCGTATTTCGGCAACGGTATTTGCCAGTTTTTCCTTCTTGCGCGCAACAATAGCCACCTTGGCACCCGCTCCTGCCATCATCGCGGCCGTAGCAAATCCAATGCCTGAAGATCCCCCGGTAACAACTACGACCTTGTCTTGCACGTGACCGCGCAGACTTCGGTCAATAAACAGATCGGGATCAAGGTGCCGTTCCCAGTAATCCCACAAACGCCAGGCATAATCTTCCAGAGACGGAACCGAAATTTTAGTACCTTTCAGCGCTCTCTCAGTTTCGCGACTGTCGAACTTGGTCGGATAATTGATGAATTCCATCACCTGCGGAGGTATTCCCAAATCCTTGAATATCTGGTTACGTATACGGCGAGCAGGAGGCAGCATCATGATGCCTTGCTTGACCATTGAGGGAATGAAAGCGAACAGCCGGGCATCTATGCGCATGGTCATTTGCGGAGCATGGGCAGCATCCGCAAACAAGTTCAAAACTTCACCAATGCGCAATGGCTTAGGATCGGTCAAATGAAAACATTTACCATCTTCACCCGCCTTATGGGCAATGTGATCCATCGCATCGATTACGAAATCCACCGGTACCATATTCAGGCGTCCACCTTCCAGGCCAATGGCTGGCATCCAGGGTGGCATCATGCGGCGCATTTTCTGAATCAATTTGAAGAAATAGTAGGGCCCATCGACTTTGTCAATTTCACCGGTGCGTGAATCACCCACTACTATTCCAGGCCGATAAATCCGCCACGGTATGCTGCATCTGTGGCGCACTATGCCTTCCGATTCGTGCTTGGTTCGGAAATACGGATTGTCGAGACCCAATGCTTCGCCAAACATGTCTTCGCGGAAGGTGCCGGGGTACAATCCCGCTGCCGCAATGGAACTCACGTGATGAAAGCGCTTTGCTTTGATGGCTTCGGCAAATTCAACCGTGTTCGAAGTGCCTTCGATATTGGCTAATTCCTGGCTGGCAGCATCAGCCTTGATGTCGTAAACGGCAGCCAGATGGAAGATATGAGTAATCTTTCCTTCCAGTTCCTTGCGTTTGGCTGGACTGACTCCAAGGTTTTTCTTGACTATGTCTCCGCTTACTGCGACGACTCGTTTTGAATCACCTCCCCAGCGTTTTTTCAGTTCTTCAAATTTACCTTTGGAACTGGAACGTACCAGAACATAGATCGTACCCTTGCGCTTCAGCAGGCGTTCTATAAGGTTCTGCCCAAGAAACCCTGTGCCACCGGTGACAAAATAACTCATTGATTGGCTCCGTTTTCTTAAAAGTTGATGCCAGGCTCCGGCCGCGCAATCCCTGATGCAGCACAGCGCGCAAACTGCGCGCTATGCTTACCAATCCCGCGCATTTCCTATGACGATAGTACCAGAATGCGTTAGCATAATGACTCACCTTGGCAGGCGTGGTGGCTAGATCATGAATGTTTCCACTCAAACTTTTAAAGAAGCGGCAGCAGCGGCCAAAGCCTTGCCGGAGAGACCGGATAACAACACTCTGCTCAAATTTTATGCGCTCTACAAACAGGGATCAATCGGAGATGTTTCCGGTGATAAGCCGGGTTTTATGGATTTTGTGGGCACCGCCAAGTATGAAGCCTGGGCCAAATTGGCTGGTATGTCGGGTACAGACGCGCAAACCGCTTATATCGAACTGGTCAGAAAGCTGGGTGGCTCTGTTTGAATTACCGGGCACTTTTGCGAGCCTGAAAATCATCCCATGAAGCGCCAAAACAATTGAAGCGAGATACCCGCGAACATATTCTTGAAACCAGCCTGGTGCTATTCAATGAGCTTGGCGAGCCAAGGGTGACAACCAATCAGATAGCCCTGGAAGCAGATATCAGTCCGGGAAATCTCTACTATCACTTCCGCAGCAAAAACGACATAGTTCTGGAGCTGTTCAAACGCTTCCTCATCCAGTTTGAACCATTACTGGAAGTTCCTGAACACTCCTCGCTGGGTGCAGAAGACCTGTGGTTCCGGCTGCATCTGTCATTTGAACTGAAAGGTAAATTCAGGTTCTTCTACCGCAATTTACCGGATCTGAAGAGTCGATCGCCCAGCTTAAGCAAGGCATTCCTGGGCTTGTTGCACATGGAACGCATGGCGATTCTGGAACTGATCGATAACCTTGAGCGACAGAACAAACTCCGAATCGCAGCCGATGACAAATTCCTCTTGCTTGATAACCTGATGTTGGCACTGACTTACTGGATTTCTTATGCAGAGATTTTCAATGCCGATGGACTATCGAGTGGCTCAGTCCAGACCCATGCAATTGCCGGCGTAATGCAAATGCTCGTTCCATACCTGCGCCAGCAAGACAGGCAACAATTCACAACGCTGATCAAAAGTTATACGGGTTGAATTCCATGAATTACGGTAGCTTTGATTAATTCGCCGCAGAATTTAGTCAACTCTGAATTAACCAGAGATTTCCTAAAAAAAAGGACC
>JANOGQ010000654.1:0-5420 GCA_031406105.1 Lysobacterales bacterium
CATGGGTTTGGTCCATTGCATCAGGGATTGCCAGGCACGGCGGTTATCGTCCGCCGCTACATTGTCGGGTTCGGCGGGCACCAGCAGGGGAAACTGCCTCGCCCCGGCCTTGAAAGAATCATCGGGAAAGGGTGCGCGGTAGGCTTGCACTTCACCGTCGCTCAGGCCACCCCGGCCAAACAGGTTGACGATACCGCCGATATCAAACACCGGGTCGTTCTGGCTGAAGGCTCGCCATTTAAGAAAAGCCTCACCAAAACTCTGGTCACCAGTGGGTAGTCCGGTATTGGCCAAGGATACCCGTGCAAACAATCCGGGATTTTCTGCCAGCAGCCGCAGGCCAATCAGACCACCCCAGTCCTGGCCCAATAATGTGATGTCGCACGCACCCACGGCCGAAATCCAATCTCTCATCCAGCGCACATGACGCTGGTAAGTGTAGTCGTGCCGTTCTGACAGCTTATCGGAACGTCCAAAACCGATCAGGTCCGGTGCCAGCACGCGGCAACCTGCTGCCACAAAAACCGGAATCATTTTGCGATACAGATAACACCAGGTGGGCTCACCGTGCAGGCAGAGGATGATGGGTCCATCGGCCGGGCCTTCATCGAGATAGTGGATTCTCAGCGAGCCAAAATCAGGATCAACAATTCCAAGGTAGTGCGGATGGAATGCAAAACCCTCCAGATTCTCAAAGCAGCTATCGGGTGTTCGCAGTATGGGCATCGTCGGCTTTTCCTGTGACGGGTTTTCCTGTGGTGGCAGATCTGCGGCGTTTACGCCAGGCTAGCACGATCCGAAAGCCCAGCAGAATCATCAGGATGCCGATATAGATCAGCGGCTCGGTGATATCCAGTTTCACCTGCCAGTAGAAATGCCAGACGCCCAGGATGGCGATCGGATAAATCAGCCAATGCAGCTTCTGCCAGCGTCTGCCGAGGCGTCGCATCATGCTGTTGGTCGAGGTCACAGCCAGGGGAATCAGCAGCAACAGTGCTGTCATTCCCAAGGTGATGTATGGCCGTTCAATTACATCCTCGATGATCGCGGAGATAGCGAAGCGCTGATCCAGCCCGGAATAAACCAGAAAATGCAGGCAGATATAGAAAAATGCAAACAAGCCAAACATGCGCCTGAGCCTCTGCAACCAGTTCCAGCCGGTAAGCTTGCGCAGCGGCGTTATCGTCAGCGTGATCAGCAGAAAATTCAGCCCCCAAATCCCACAGCGATGAATCAACTCCTCCACCGGGTTGGCGCCCAGGCTGAAGCCGGAAACTGCAAAGATTTCCAGCAGCAATTTACCCAGAGGCACCAGGCAAAGCAGGAAAATGCCGGCTTTAAGCCAGCTTACTGAGGAATTTTTCAAAGGGCTGGTTGCGGCAAGCCGGGCTCAATAGTTCCGGCGCAAATCCAGACCTTGGTAAAGACTGGCGACCTGCTCGGCATAGCCATTGAACATCAGGGTTTCCTGCTTTTCGGCAAACAAGCCGGCACCGATGCGGCGTTCGCGCGCCTGGCTCCAGCGCGGATGATCCACGGTGGGATTCACATTCGCATAAAAACCATATTCACTGGGAATCGATACTTGCCAGCTGTTGCGCGGCTGCCGCTGGGTAAACTCAATTTCGACAATCGACTTGATGCCCTTGAAACCGTACTTCCAGGGTGTGACCAGCCGCAGCGGAGCACCGTTCTGGTTGGGCAGGCTTTTGCCATACACTCCCACAGCCATCAGGGTCAGAGGATGCATGGCTTCTGCCATGGTCAGGCCTTCGACGTAAGGCCAGTCCAGGCTGCGAGACTTCTGCCCGGGCATCTGCCTGGGATCGTAAAGTGTTTTGAATTTTACAAATTTGGCCTGCGAATTCGGTGCAAAACGCTGCAACATTTCGCCCAGCGGAATACCCACCCAGGGCACCACCATGGACCAGGCCTCCACGCAGCGATGACGGTAGATCCGGTCTTCCAGTGCATGCGGTTTTACCAGGTCTTCAAAGGCATAATCGCCCGGCTGGTCGCACTCGCCATGAACTTTCACGGTCCAGGGACTGGTGACGAAATCCTGTGCATTCTGGTAGGGATCTTCCTTGCCGGTGCCGAACTCGTAAAAATTATTATAGGTAGTGATGTCTTCCCAGCTATTAGGTGCTTCATCGGTGCTGAAGGGGCCGGCAACCGTTTTCAGTTCCGTTACAGCAGCGTTCGTCAGTTGCGGCAGACCAGCAAAGGCTGCCAGCGCCCAGCCTGATGCCGCCAGCAATTCGCGCCGTTTCAGGTAGTTGCTCTCGCTGGTAATCTCGGAAGATTGTATGTGGTTCACTCTATTGTTCATGCGCTCTCAGCCATTGCGTGGGGAATCATTGCACTTGTGACCTGTAACAGGTAATAGACCCGCAAGCCGTCCAATCAATTACAAATCATAATCGTCGGTTTGCCTCAGCCATCTGTGCCATTTGGCATATTGTCGGGTACGAAGATTACGGTAAGCTGTCGAAAGAAATTCAATCCGCAGTTTTAATCTCAGGAGCAATCTTATGCCCTTACGCTGGATAGCAACATTGGCCGTCTTCGCCTGGCTCGGTGGCTGTGGTGACAGCACAGCGCCACAACAAACCGCCGCAGTTAGCGAACAGCCTGCAGCGTCGCCGGATCCAACAACTCCTGCGGAGGAGGCACAAGCTTTTACGGTCGATTTCGGTTACCACAGGCTGGAAAATGGCCTCAAGGTGATACTGTCCCAGGACACCACCGCGCCTGTCGTTACCGTAGCAGTGTATTACAACATCGGCTTTCGCATCGAGCCCAAAGAGCGCACCGGCTTTGCCCATCTGTTCGAGCACATGATGTTCCAGGGGTCTGAAAACCTCGGCAAAATGGAGTTCATCAGCCTGGTCAATGCTAATGGCGGTGTGCTGAATGGCTCCACCCGCTTTGACTACACCAATTACTTCGAAATCGTCCCGGCGCACAAGCTGGAAACCATGCTGTGGGCCGAAGCGGATCGTATGCGAGGCCTCAATATTACCAGTGAAAACCTCGCCAACCAGCAAGGCGTGGTCAAGAACGAGGTGAAAGTCAATGTACTTAATCAGCCTTACGGTGGATTTCCGTGGTTGTACCTGCCGCAATACGCCAACGAGAACTGGTACAACTCGCATAATTTCTATGGCGATCTGAACGATCTGGATTCCGCCACTCTGGCAGATGTCGCTGATTTCTTCGCTCGCTACTACGCACCCAACAATGCCGCTCTGGCCATTGTTGGAGATTTCGATCCTGCTGAAGCACTGGCCATGGTGAAAAAATACTTTGGCGATATCCCGGCATCGGCCGAGCCCATCGTTTTGCCGGACATTTCCGAACCCCGCCAGCAGGCCGAGAAAACCGAGACCATGACCGATGCCCTGGCCACCAGGCCGGGCTTCGCTTTCGCCTACCATGTACCTGAGCGGCTGACGCCCGAATGGTATGCCATGGGCCTCATCGACCAGATCCTGCTGCAGGGTGATGACAGCCTGTTGCACCAGGCACTGGTCAAGGAGGCCGGCATAACCGACGGCATCGGTGGCGGTATCAATGCGCTGCTCGGCAATATGCTGAACTACAAAGGCCCCATGCTGTGGTCTGCTTCTTTCATTCATGACCAGAGCACCAGCCAGGAGCAGATACTGCAGGTGCTGGATGGGGTGATCGAGAACTTCAAAGGTCAAACGGTCGATGCAGAGGTCCTGAACCGTGCCCTGGTGAAATGGCGATCTGATTACTACGACCAGGTCAGCTCCACCTTCGGCTTTGGCCGAGCCGACCTGCTGGCTTCCCTGGCCTTGTTTGATGACAACCCTGGCCTGATCAACGAGTTCGAAAAAGGCATGCGCGCCGTGACGCCGGAATTGATCCAGCAAACGGCGCAGGAATATTTACGCAGCAGCAACCGCACGACTCTGCAACTGGTCGCTGGAGCCGCAGATGCAACAGCCAGTGAATCAGCCGATGGGGAGCAGAATAATGGTTAATCGCGCAATGCTTAGCCCAGCCGGCCACAGGGCAAAACTTTCTTGTGCTGCACTTTTCTATGCAGCGGCTTTGTTGTTCAGCTCCGCCACCTGGTCTTTGGAAGCTGCTCAGGAGCAAGCCCGTCAAATACCACCCGCAGGCGGCACCCCCAAGGACTTCCAGTTGCCTGCCAAGCGACACTATCAGTTGCCTAACGGCCTGAAAGTGACCCTGGTACCTTACGGCAAGGTCCCCAAGGTGACGATTTCAGCCATAGTCATGGCGGGCAACCTCAACGAGGGCACTGACACCTGGCTGGCTGATCTCACCGCCAGCCTGATGGAAGAAGGCACCAGCAACCGCTCCGCCGAGCAGATTGCCCGTGAAGCTGCGGAAATGGGTGGCAGCCTGAACCTGGGCGTAGGGCTGGACCAGACTTTTGTCACCGGCCAGGCATTGGCTGAATTTGCCCCCGATATGGTCGCCCTGCTGGCCGATGTGCTGCTGCACCCTGCACTGCCTGCCGAAGAGCTGGATCGCCTGCGGCGCGATTTCCTGCGCAACCTGGAAGTGGCCCTCAACGACCCGGACACCATGGCCTTGGCGGCTTTCAGTGAAGCGCTCTATGGCGATCATCCTTATGGCCGGCTGTTCCCCAGCGCAGAACAGTTGCAATCCTATACGGTTGAACAGATCCGGGCTTTCTGGGACGAAAACTTTGGCGCACAACGGACGCATGTTTTTGTCGCCGGCATGTTTGATGAGGCGGCAGTCGGTGCGGCCATTGAACAGGCATTTGGTGGCTGGAAAACGGGCCCTGGCGTACTGCAGATGCCGCCCGTGCCGAATAAGCAGAGACAGTATGTGGACCTGATCAATCGCAATAATGCCAGCCAGTCCAATGTCTATCTGGGCCTGGTTACCGCCAACCCCAGTCAGCCGGATTATGTGGCCCTGCAGGCCGCCAACTCCATGCTCGGCGGAGCATTCTCCTCGCGCATTACCCGCAATATCCGCGAAGACAAGGGCTATACCTATTCACCCGGCAGTTTTTTGTCGGCACGCCGCCAGGATGCCTATTGGGTGCAGAATGCCGCGATTACCACCGATGACACTGCGGCGGCTTTGAAAGAAGTCTATGCGGAAATCGGCCTGCTGGGTGCTGAGCCACCCTCTGCTGAAGAACTGCAGGCCACACAGAATCTCATGGCCGGTATTTTTACGCTGCAGAACTCAACCCCACAGGGCATTATCAACGTGCTCAACTATGTCGATATGCACGGCCTGGGTGAAAGCTATTTGGCGGACTACGTCAGCCGTGTTTATGCCCTGACCCCGGCAGAAATTTCCCGCGAGACAGCGGCCTATCTCAAACCGGAAGACATGACCCTGGTGGTAGTTGGTGATGGCGCCCGCATCGGTGAGCA
>JANOGQ010000333.1:0-13308 GCA_031406105.1 Lysobacterales bacterium
CCCTTGAAGATAAAGTTCATCTGCCGGCCATCGCGATGTTGTTCCCTACGGTGCATTACAACCATCCGGATGAAGCGCCACTGGATGCTGCTGCCAAGGTATTGGGCGGCGGCCAGGCTTCGCTGCTTTATCAGCGGCTGGTGCAAAGTGGTCGAGCGGTGAACGCCTATGTCAGCCACTCCTGTCGCGAGCTGGCTTGTGAGATGGCTCTGGTGGTAATTCAGAATCCGGCATCGGGTGAAACTCTGGCGGAAATGGAACAGGCCATTCGTGAAACCCTCGCAGAATTTGCCGAAAGTGGGGTCAGCGAAGACGACCTGCAGAAGTTCAAGGCCCAGATGGAGTCTGGCCAGGTATTCGGCATGCAAAGCGTGGCAGGCAAGGTGGGCGCTCTGGCTTATTCGGAAATGTTTCACGGTGATCCCAAGGCCGTGCACCAGGATCTGCAACGTTATGCTGCCGTCACACGGGAAGATGTCAGCCGTGCATTTACGCAATACCTGCTGGACCAGCCCGCGGTCGTGCTCAGCGTAGTGCCAGAAGGCAAAGCCGAAATGGCAGCTCGCGAGCCTGACTTTACTGCTCCTGCCGCTCTGCCACGTCCAGAAGAAGCTGCTGAAACTGAATCAGCAGCTGTCGAGCTGCGCACAGTAAACGACCCCTTCGATCGCAACATCCAGCCCGATGCCGGTATGAACCCGGTGGTGCAATTGCCACCCGCCTGGCGTGACGAACTGGCCAACGGCGTTATCGTGCTTGGTGTGTTGAACAATGAAACACCTACCGTATCGATCAATATCATATTCGAAGTGGGCCAACGCGATGAACCTGCCGGAAAAGCAGGACTGGCCAGTATGATGTCCACCCTGATGAACGAAGCCAGCCAGATGCGCACAGCCGCAGAATTTACCGAGGCAATGGAACGCATTGGCGCCAGTGTCGGTGTTGGTAGCGGTGATTATGAATCCGCCTTGTCGATAAACACCTTGAGCAAGCATCTCGATGCAGCCATGGCACTGGCCATGGAGCGCCTGCTGCAGCCAGCATTTTTGCAGGAAGATTTTGATCGCATCAAATCGCGCAATTTGGAAAGCCTGGTGCAGGCCCGCAAGTCCGGCCCCACCCTGGCTGGGCGGGCAGTCGGTGCCATTTTGCAAACTTCCGACAGTCCATTAGCCTATCCTGGCGGTGGCCTGTCCGATACCTTGCAGGGCCTTACACTGGAAGATGTAAAAGCATTTTATGCAGCCCATCTGCCAGCTCGCATCAAGGGTGTACTGGTCAGCAGTAATCTGTCACAGGCCGAAACCATGGCAGCCCTGGCGGCGCTCGGTGCATTACCCGTCGCCCAAACAGAACGTGAACCGCTGCCTGGGGTTGATGCCTTTGAGCAACAGGTGATTTATCTGATTGACCTTCCGGATGCGGCGCAGAGCAGCGTTCGCATGGTGCATCCTTCGTTGCCCTTCGACGCTACCGGCGAGCACTATCTGGCCTCGCTGATGAACTTCAACCTCGGTGGCACCTTCGACAGCCGCATCAACCTCGATCTGCGCGAAGAGAAAGGCTGGACCTATGGCGCCTACAGCAGTTTCCGTGGTGGCAGGGAATTCGGTAATTTCAATTTCTCCAGTGAAGTTAACAAGGCCTCAACAGCTGACTCCATCAGCGCCGTGCTGGGGCAGATCAAGCGTTTTGCCTCTGATGGTATGACTGAAGAAGAATACGACTATCTGCAGAGTGCCCTGGGCCAGCGTGATGCACTGCGCTATGAAACACCAGGCGCCAAGCTGGGCCTGTTGGACCAGGTGCTGATCTACGATCTGCCGCTGGATTATCGCCAGCAGCAGCAGTCGATTCTGCGGGAGACAGATCGCGAAACACTGAACCAGGTGGCTACCCGCATGCTCAAGCCGGATCAGGTTGCAATTGTTGTCGCGGCTGATGCTGCCACGGTGCGGCCCCAGCTCGAAACCCTGGGAATTCCTATCCGTCTGATGGACCAGGATGGATTCAGATTGATCGATAGCGGGGAATAAAAGGGCATGGTCGATTTTACGCTTTCTGAAGATATTGAGTTATTGCGTGACACGGTACGCCGCTTTGCTGACCAGGAAATTGCGCCACGCGCTGAAGCCATAGACCGGGAAAATGAATTTCCGCAGGATCTCTGGCTTAAATTCGGCGAACTGGGTTTGCTGGGCATGACCGTAGCGGGCGAGTACGGCGGTTCGGACATGGGCTATCTGGCCCATTTGATTGCTGTGGAAGAAATTTCCCGGGCATCCGGATCGGTGGGTTTGTCTTACGGTGCCTGCAGCAATCTGCTGATCGACAACCTGTTCAAAAATGCCAACGACCGCCAGCGGCAAAAATATTTACCCGATCTGTGTGCCGGCCGCAAGGTGGGTGCGCTTGCCATGTCAGAAGCGGGAGCGGGCTCTGATGTGGTAGGTTCCATGGCTTGCCGCGCCGAGTCAAAGGGTGATGACTGGGTGGCGAATGGCAGCAAGATGTGGATTACCAACGGGCCCGAAGCCGATGTGCTGGTGGTCTACATGCGAACCGCCGGCAAAGACGCAGGTTCACGTGGCATGACAGCCTTCATTATTGAGCAAGGCATGGCGGGTTTTTCCACGGCTCAGAAGCTCGACAAGCTGGGGATGCGCGGCTCCAACACTTGCGAACTGATTTTCAACAATTGCCGCATTCCCGCCGAAAATGTGCTGGGACAAGTCAACCAGGGCGTGAAAGTCTTGATGAGTGGGCTGAACACCGAACGACTGGTGCTCAGTGGCGGACCGATTGGCCTGATGCAGGCTGCGCTGGATCTTACCCTGCCCTACCTGAATGAGCGCAAACAGTTTGATCGTCAGCTGGGAAGTTTTGGCGTGATGCAGGCCAAGGTGGCGGATATGTACGTTGCCCTGCAATCTTCCCGCGCGTTTGCGTATCGCGTTGCTGAAGAATTTGATCGTGGCCAGGTCTCACGCACCAACTCTGCCGCTTGTTTGCTGCATGCTTCCCGCTCGGCCGTGGCGGTTGCCCTGGAAGCCATTCAAAGCCTCGGCGGTAATGGCTACATCAACGACTATCCCACCGGTCGAATTTTGCGCGATGCCAAGCTGTACGAAATCGGCGCTGGCACCAATGAAATCCGCAAGATGCTCATAGGACGGGAGTTACTCGGCATAGCCTGATTCTTGCAGAGCATTTGTTGTAATCGGCCTGGCCCGCCCGCATGTTTTCGGTGATTGAATTCAACTCCAGCTTGAGGGACTTTTTGACATGCCGGAAATCGTCATCATTGGCGCCAAGCGCACGCCTATTGGCTCATTCCAGGGCCAGCTTTCGACTTGCACAACTACTGAGCTCGGCGCTGTCGCCATTCGAGCCGCTTTGGCCGAAGCTGGCATCAGCGGTGCAGACGTAAGCGAAACCATCATGGGTTGTGTTCTGTCTGCAGGTCTGGGCCAGGCACCCGCGCGCCAGGCGGCCATGGCGGCCGGAATTCCGGTCAGTGCTGGCGCAACTACAGTCAATAAGGTTTGTGGTTCCGGCATGAAGGCGGTGATGCTGGCCTTCGGCATGCTCAAGCTGGGCGATGCGGACGTGGTGGTGGCTGGTGGCATGGAATCCATGAGCAACGCCCCTTACCTTTTGACCAAAGCCCGCGGCGGTATGCGCATGGGCCATGGCGAGGTGCTGGATCACATGTTCCTCGACGGCCTGCAAAGCCCTTTCGACAAGCAGATGATGGGAGTGTTTGGCGAACTCTGTGCCGACAAACACGGTTTCAGCCGCAAAGACCAGGACGCCTACACCATCACCACCGTAGAGCGTGCGCAAAAGGCTGTTGCCAGTGGCAAGTTTGTTGATGAAATTGCTCCGGTTACGGTCAAGTCGCGCAACGGTGAGGTGATTGTTGCTGAGGATGAAGAACCCGCTCGCTGTGATGTCAGCAAGATTCCCACTTTGCGGCCTGCCTTCAAGGCGGATGGCACGGTTACTGCTGCCACCTCATCCTCCATTTCTGATGGCGCCGCCGCATTGGTGCTCAGCACCCGCGAGCAGGCCGAAAAGCTCGGAGCCAAACCACTGGCCCGCGTGGTTGCCCACGCCACCTTTGCCCAGGAACCCGAATGGTTTACTACGGCACCACCCAAAGCCATTGCCCAGGTTCTGCAGAAAGCTGGCTGGAAAGTGGCGGATGTGGATGCCTTTGAAATCAATGAAGCCTTTGCTGCCGTAACCATGGGGGCCATGAAAGATCTGGGTCTGGATCATGCCAGGGTCAATATTAATGGCGGTGCTTGCGCCTTGGGACATCCCATCGGCGCTACCGGTGCCCGCTTGCTGGTCACCCTGATCCATAATCTGCAGCAAGCCGGAGGTAAACGCGGCGTAGCCAGTTTGTGCCTGGGCGGCGGCGAAGCTGTAGCGGTTGCCATTGAACTGACCGCCATTTGAATAAGCGACTGAACAGATACTGATTGGCACCAGCGGTTTTCGGTACTTTGCGGTAACGCCAGTTACAGGGATTTCACCAAAAGCAGGTAGACTGCAGCCATGGCCATGATCGAATCACAACTGGATTCTGGTTCACCCAAATTCGCCGAGAACAGCGCACACATGCGCGCGCTGGTTGACGATCTGCGCCAGCAATTGGCCTTGTTCGAATTGGGTGGTGGTGAAGCCGCGCGCAGCAAGCATCAGGCCAGGGGTAAGTTGCTGGCCCGTGAGCGCATCGCCGCCTTGTTGGATCCAGACTGTTCCTTGCTGGAGCTGTCAGCGCTGGCAGCTTACGGAATGTACGAAGGCGGGGCACCCGGCGCGGGGGTGGTGGCGGGCATTGGAAAAGTTCATGGCCAGGAAGTGATGATCGTAGCCAATGACGCCACCGTCAAAGGCGGCACTTACTTCCCTATGAGCGTCAAAAAACACCTGCGGGCGCAGGAAATTGCACTGGAAAATCACCTGCCCTGCATTTACCTGGTGGATTCCGGTGGCGCTTTCCTGCCACTGCAGGATGAGGTCTTCCCGGATCGCGATCACTTTGGGCGGATTTTTTACAACCAGGCGCGCTTGTCTGCCCTGAAAATTCCGCAGATCGCCGTGGTCATGGGTTCCTGCACAGCGGGCGGCGCATACGTGCCCGCCATGTGTGATGAATCCATCATCGTCAAGAACCAGGGTACGATCTTTCTCGGTGGTCCGCCGCTGGTTAAGGCTGCCACGGGTGAAATTGTCGATGCTGAATCGTTGGGTGGTGCCAAAGTGCATTGCACCCGTTCCGGCGTCACCGACCACATGGCTGATAACGATGCCCATGCGCTGTTACTGGCACGCGAGATCGTGCAGCATCTGAACCGCATCAAACCGGTGCAGCTGAAGATGCAGAAACCGCTGCCGCCACGTTACTCAGCTGATGAGCTGTACGGCATTATCCCGCTGGATACGCGCTACAGTTACGATGTGCACGAGATCATTGCACGACTGGTTGACGGAAGTGAATTTCATGAATTCAAAGCTAGGTACGGTAAAACCATGGTTTGTGGATTTGCTCACCTGGAAGGTTTTCCGGTTGGCATTATCGCCAACAACGGCATCCTGTTTTCTGAATCAGCACTCAAAGCTACGCACTTCATTGAATTATGCAATCAACGCGGTATACCTCTGATATTTCTGCAGAATATTACTGGTTTCATGGTTGGAAAGCAGGCCGAAAATTCCGGAATTGCAAAGGATGGTGCCAAGATGGTGACGGCTGTGGCCACCTCCAGCGTGCCGCGCTTCACCGTGGTGATCGGTGGCTCTTACGGTGCCGGCAACTACGCCATGTCAGGCCGCGCTTACCAGCCCCGTTTCATGTGGATGTGGCCCAATGCCCGCATCTCGGTCATGGGTGGTGAGCAGGCTGCCTCCGTGCTGGCCACCGTCAAGCGTGAGGGTATCGAAGCATCGGGGCAGAGCTGGTCAGAGCAAGACGAGCAAAAATTCAAGGCTCCGGTGCGTGCACAATATGAGCGCCAGGGCCATCCCTACTACGCAACGGCGCGGCTGTGGGATGACGGCATCATTGATCCTGCCGATACCCGCAAGGTGTTGGCGCAAGCTCTTTCCATTTCGCAGAATGCGCCGCCTGAAACCGGCAGCTTCGGCCTGTTCCGCATGTAATTTGAGGAAATCTGCACATTAATATGAGCCAACACCTGCAGCAAACCCTGGACCCGCACGGCGTGCTGACGCTGCAGCTGAACCGGCCGGATGTGCATAATGCCTTCGGCCAGCAGCTGATTCAGGAAATGACCAAGGCGCTGGAAGATGCCGGTGATAATCCGCAGGTTCGCATGGTGGTCGTGACCGGCGCTGGCAAGAGTTTTTCTGCCGGTGCTGATATGCACTGGATGAGCAGCATGGTGACTGCCAGCGCTGAGGAAAACGAACTCGATGCCCAGCATCTTGCGCGCATGCTGCGCCGCCTGAATTACTTCCCCAAGCCCACCATTGCCCGTATCAACGGAGCAGCCTTTGGCGGTGGTGTGGGCTTGCTGGCCTGCTGTGACATCATCATCGCCGCTGATTCTGCCCAGTTCGCCCTGACCGAAGTGCGCCTGGGCCTGGTGCCCGCGGTAATCTCACCTTTTGTAGTCCGGCGAATGGGGGAGAGCCAGTCGCGACGTTTTTTCCTCACAGGTGAACGATTCGATGCACGTGCTGCACAGCAACTGGGCCTGGTGCACCTGGTAGTCAGCAGCGCTGATCTGGATGCTGCCATGCACGCGCAGATTGAGTTGCTATTGGAAGCTGGCCCAACTGCTTTGAAGCAGGCCAAGCGCCTGGTGTTCAATATGGCCGGGCATGACAACACGCGCCAGCGGCAAATCGACGAAGGCAATGCGCGGCTGATTGCCCGGCTGCGGGTTTCTGCAGAAGGCCAGGAAGGCCTGCGGGCATTTCTGGAAAAGCGTATGCCCCTCTGGCGCCAGAAGCGCGATGCTTAAGCAGGCTATCCGATGCCCGAGCGGGTCACCGAATGCCCGAACGGGTCACCCAGTGACTGAGCGGCTCACCGAATGACTGAACGGGTCACCCTGGTAGAAGTGGGTCCACGTGATGGCCTGCAAAACGAAAAAGCCGTCGTACCGGCAGCGATCAAAATCGAACTGATCCGACGCCTGAGTCATTGTGGCCTGCCCGTTGTGGAAGCTACCAGCTTTGTCAGCCCCAAATGGATTCCCCAACTTGCCGATGCCGCGGAAGTGATGGCAGGGCTGGATCTGCAATCAGGCACGCGTTATCCCGTGCTGGTACCCAACCTGCAAGGCCTGCAACGGGCAATACAGGCGGGTGCGCGCGAAATCGCCGTGTTCGCTGCCGCATCGGAAAGCTTCAGCCAGAAAAACATCAATTGCTCGATTGCCGAATCACTGCAACGATTGCGACCTGTGATCGAGCAGGCAAACAAGCAGCAGCTGAAAGTCCGAGGCTATATCTCCTGTGTGTTGGGCTGTCCATTTGAAGGTCCGGTGGCGATCTCTGCAGTGCAGCAGTTGGCCGAAGATTTACTGGCCGCTGGCTGCTTCGAGATTTCTCTGGGCGATACCATCGGTGTCGGTACTGCCCATCAGGCGCGCAAGATGATTCGTGAGCTGACTGCGACCATACCCGTGCAACAACTGGCGGTGCATTTTCACGATACTTACGGCCAGGCCCTGGCCAACATTCTCGCCTGCCTTGAACTGGACATCCGCATCGTCGATGCAGCAGTTGCAGGCCTGGGCGGTTGCCCTTATGCCAAAGGCGCAACCGGCAATGTAGCCACCGAAGATGTGGTCTACCTGTTGCAGGGCCTGGGCATGGAAAGCGGCGTGAACCTCACTGAACTGGTTGCAACCGGCCAATGGATTTCCACCCAGCTGGAGCGGGACAGTAATAGCCGGGCCGGGCAGGCGCTGGGTAAAGTTCTGCATAAAGCCGCAAAGTCCCTGTAGTAAGCCAATCAGTCGCGGCAACAAGAGTCATTTGTTTCAGAAGCTTGCATGCGCAACTCAGCCGCGTGGACAATACACCCAGCCATCACGAAGTCACATAGTCTACTCAAGGAGCCAGGTCATGAAGTTCAATGAAGTCAAAGCGCTGGTCACGGGCGGCGCTTCCGGTCTTGGGCTGGCGGTTGCCCGCCACATCGTCGCCCATGGCGGCAAGGTTGCCTTGCTGGATGTGAATGACAAAGCCGGTCCGGCGGCGGCCCATGAGCTGGGTTGTGATACCTGCTACATCCACACCGACGTGAGCTCTGAAGCGGCTGCCGAGCGCGCAGTCGCTGAGGCCGTGGACGCCAACGGCGGCCTGAATCTGGCCGTGAATTGTGCCGGCATCATTGGTGCAGGACGGGTTTTAGGCCGTGAAGCAGCAATGGAATTGTCTTTCTTCACGCACACCATCATGGTTAACCTGGTCGGCAGTTTCAACATCGCCAAAACTGCGGCTTATTTCATGCAGAACAACCAGCCCAATGATCAGGGCGAACGAGGTGTTATCATCAATACTGCTTCTGTTGCTGCCTATGAAGGCCAGATTGGCCAGGCGGCTTATGCAGCATCCAAAGGTGGCCTGGTGAGTATGACCTTACCGATGGCCAGGGAACTGGCCCGCTTTGGCATACGAGTGATGACGATTGCCCCAGGTATTTTCTGGACACCCATGGTTGATAATATGCCCGACCATGTACAGGCAGCCTTGAGCGCTTCTATCCCGTTCCCCTCACGCCTGGGTAAACCGGAAGAATTCGCAGCAACCGTGCAGCACATTACAGAGAACAGCTATTTGAACGGCACCACCATCCGGCTGGATGGTGCAGTTCGACTGGCACCCAAATAGACGCCTCGGGAACAGAGAAACAACATGGATACATTTGCTGAAGTTCGCAATCACATCATGCAGAGCTACAGTCTGACGATAGACGAACCCTTTATCCTCAGTTTTGATTACCCGATAGAGGCTTCCAGGCGACTGCAGAGCATTTTCCTGGCGGAGCTGAAAACCGGTGACGAGCGTCGCGTATTGCGCGTGGAAACACCGGTTGCGCCGCTGGCGGATTTTGATGCCGAGAAGTGCCTGCGCATCAACCAGATGCAACGTGTGGGTTACCTGGCGGTTGGCGATCTGGAAAGCACGCCTTACATCAAGATGTGCGAAAACCTGCCTTATGCATTTCTGGGTGAGCAGGAACTGGATTATGCGATACACCATGTAGCCCGCTCTGCAGACCAGATGGAGCAATCACTGGAGAATGGCAAAGACCTGTCCTGATACTCGGGATCTTCATCAATCAATAGCGCAGGCAGCGAAAGTAAACCGATTGCTCACCCATCACAGTTTCGCTGTCAGGGCATCACTCATACCAATACTGAACCAGCAGGATGAAAAGCATGAAATCAAGAGCGGCAGTGGCCTGGGAAGCAGGCAAACCCCTGGAAATTGAAGAAGTCGACGTACAGGCACCAAAAGCAGGCGAAGTGCTGGTGCGCATGGTAGCCACCGGTGTTTGTCACACCGATGCATACACCCAGTCCGGAGCAGATCCCGAAGGCATATTCCCTTCCATACTGGGCCATGAAGGCGGCGGCATAGTGGAAGAAATCGGTGAGGGTGTCACCAGTGTGAAAGTGGGTGACCATGTGATTCCGCTTTACACACCCGAATGCCGCAAGTGCAAATTCTGCCTGTCTGGCAAAACCAATCTTTGCCAGGCTATACGCGCTACACAGGGCAAAGGCCTGATGCCGGATGGTAGCAGCCGTTTCTCCATCAATGGCAAAACCATTTTTCACTACATGGGCACCTCCACTTTTTCCGAGTTCAGTGTAATGCCGGAAATTTCCGTGGCTAACATCAGCAAGGAAGCGCCGCTGGATAAAGTCTGCCTGCTGGGTTGTGGCATCACCACCGGTATTGGCGCCGTGCTGAACACGGCCAAAGTTGAAGCGGGCAGCAATGTGGCTGTTTTTGGCATGGGCGGTATCGGCCTGAGCGTGGTTCAAGGCGCAGTGATGGCGAAAGCCGCACGCATCGCCTGCATCGACATCAACCCCGCCAAGTTCGAAATGGCAAAGAAGCTGGGGGCTACTGACTTTATCAATCCAAAAGATTACGACAAACCTGTGCAGGAAGTGATTGTCGACCTGTTTGATGGCGGTGCGGACTACTCCTTTGAGTGCATAGGCAATGTCGACATCATGCGCGCTGCATTGGAATGTTGTCACAAGGGCTGGGGCGAATCCGTCATTATCGGTGTGGCCGGTGCCGGTCAGGAAATCAGAACACGGCCTTTTCAGCTGGTAACCGGCCGGGTGTGGCGCGGTACAGCATTTGGTGGCGTGCGCGGTCGCACGGAATTGCCAGGCTACGTTGAGAAATACATGAAAGGTGAAATTGCCATTGATGAAATGGTGACGCACACCATGGGCCTGGAAGATATCAACAAGGCTTTTGACCTGATGCACCACGGCGAGAGTATTCGCTCTGTTGTGATTTACTGACCGAACCCGCATGGAAATCATTGCCCGTTACCGCAGCTTTGGCGGCGAAGTACAACGCATTCGTCACCGCTCGGGTAGCTGCGATTGCGATATGGTGTTCGGGATTTTCTTGCCACCCCAGGCGGCCACGCAATCGGTACCAGTGTTGTACTGGTTGTCAGGCTTGACCTGCACCGACGAAAACTTCATGCAGAAAGCCGGAGCTCAGCGACTGGCTGCAGAGCTTGGCATTGCCATTGTTTGCCCGGACACCAGCCCACGCGGAACTGACCTTGCTGGTGAGCACGACAGCTATGACCTGGGTTCCGGCGCCGGTTTCTATGTGAATGCCACAGAACAACCCTGGGCCGCGCATTACCGCATGTATGACTATGTCACACAGGAACTGCCTGCTTACGTCGAGCAGAATTTTCCGGTTTCACAAAAGCGCGGCATCAGCGGGCACTCCATGGGTGGCCACGGCGCGCTGGTCTGTTACCTGCGCAATCCCGAGCGCTATCAATCCTTGTCGGCCTTCGCGCCCATCTGTCATCCCTCCAGTTGCGCCTGGGGACAGAAAGCGTTTGAGGCTTACCTGGGCGAAGATCGCAATAGCTGGATGGAATACGATGCGGCCCTGCTGATCGGTGAAGCGGAAAGAAAACTGCCTTTGCTGATCGACCAGGGCCTGGATGATCAATTCCTGACGGACCAGCTGAAGCCGGGTTGCCTGGAGCAGGCCTGCATCGCCAGCCATTACCCGCTGACCCTGCGCATGCAGGAAGGCTATGATCACAGCTACTATTTCATCGCCAGCTTTATCGATGATCACCTGCGCCATCACGCCAGGTTTCTGTTGGCGAAATAGTCTTATCTCGCCAGCCAGGCCCGCAGCCTGATCCCCAGCGATGTGGAATAGCCCACCGAGCGGCTGTCAATGTTTCCGTTTTCATCAATAGCGAAGTAAGTCGGAAAAGCCTGGATCCCCCAGTCGGCTGCCGTTTGGCCAGATCCCAATAGCACAGGCAAAGTGATTCCGGTGACGGCCACAAATTCAGCAACTTCGCTTTCGTCTGCAAAGTCCAGGGCTATTGCTGTTGCCCAGGCGATGGAGCCATCCTCCACTTGCTGATCGAGGTTAGCAATGCTGTGCTTGCAGATCGCGCACCAGGGCGCGAAAAAATACACCACGCCCACAGCACCTGGTTCAACGGCCCTGGAACTCATTCCGTCGGCCAGCAAGGGCAGGATTGTTGCAGGCGATGCCTCGCCCAAGGGCAAATCACGTACCTGCCAGGCGTGTACTGCCCACATCACCATCATCAGCAGCATTAAATCGGAGCCCAGTGCCAGCCAGTAGCGCGAGCGGAGCTTTCTCCAATAAGCCTTCAAGTCAGGCATATCAATAATTCAAATCATTCATCTGAGTTTTCCAAGCCGGGGCAGCGTAACCCTGATTTATTCAAAGTTTCTGCAGCATAAGCAGAAGATGAGGCCGGGTACCGGCTGAGTTGCGGCCTGAGTCGTGTGCTGTCATTTTCCTTCCTCACCCTTCAGGAGTTGGCGGCATTCCCCAGATCAAGGCATCCAATGCACCCTGGTAGCCATAACGATCGAGATTGATGACACCCTCTTTGAATTTGACGCCCTCGCCTTCCAGCTTTTTTTTCTGTTCGTGATACTCCACGCTGTCTGTGGGGAAAGAAATTTTTCCCTGCGCATTGATGACTCTGTGCCAGGGCAATTTAACCCCGGCAGGTCCATACCGCATGGCCATGCTCACTCTTCTGGCTGAACCACCAGGCCCGGCCAGGCGCGCTACTTCTCCATAAGTCAGTACATGTCCGCGCGGAATACCCTGTATCACCTTGCAGACACTCAATGCCCAACTTCTAAAATCGGTTTTTTCACTTTCCATAATCTGCTGACAATGACCCGGTGTTGCGGCTAGTATCCTCTGAACCATTCAGAGGATTCCAGTTTATGACCACAGCACCTGATACACGTTTCCGCCGCTTACGCCAGAAAGGCAGTAAGGATTTTCAAGTAGCTTGTAACATCATCGACGACGCTAAAGTCTGCCATGTAGGCTTCAGCGTGGACAATCAGCCTTATGTGCTGCCGATGGCCATGGCGCGGGATGTTGATCACTTGCTGCTGCATGGCTCCATCGCCAGTCGCCTGATGAAGAATCTGGACTCAGGCATTCATTGTTGCGTCACCATAACGCATCTCGACGGACTGGTGCTGGCGCGTTCCGCATTCAACTCATCCATGCATTACCGCAGCGTTATGATATTTGGCGTTGCCAAAGCGGTGACAGATTACGGCCTTAAAGAACGCGGCCTTAACCTGCTGACAGACCATCTGTTGCCCGGTCGCATGGCTGACATTCGGCCATCTACCCGCAAGGAGATCAACGCGACCATGCTGTTGTCACTGCCGCTCACAACCTTCACGGTGAAAGTTGGCAATGCTCCACCGGATGACCCCGCTAAGGATTTGGAGTCTCGCGCCTGGGCAGGAGTAGTGCCATTGACACTTAAAGCGGGTAAGCCGGTGGCGGCGCCAGATCTGGCCGATGGGATAGCAATACCGGCCTATGTGCGCAAACTGCGCTGATTCTTACAGGCAACCTGGGTACATCTGACAAATCATTCAGGAAGATCCGAGTCCGGATTCGCTTTCAGTCGGTAAGCACTGGCCTCCTGACTGGCAGTGAGTATCCCCCGCAGGATATTGATCTCGTTCTGATCGGGACGCGCACGATTGAACAATCGCCGCA
>JANOGQ010000052.1:0-4415 GCA_031406105.1 Lysobacterales bacterium
TAGATACCAGGCGCTGCGCCTGCTATCAACCGGATGGTGAGAAAGTGGTAATAGAAGCTGCTCGATGCAAGACTTTAGCTGAAAAAGGTTCCGTTTTGCAGCAATAAATCCTGCAGCACGCTCGCCCAGGGTTGACTGAGGTTTTTCAGCATGTCGACCCAGGGCTCGGTCCCGGGCAGAATGCGACAATCCACGCTGGCATGGCATTACGAGTTAATGCGTTTTACGCATGTCCACCGCTCAATCACTTGGGAACAGGTGGTCAGCAGGATATCTTCAGCCAGTTGTAGTTGCGAAGTCAGATTCAATTCGCCTGCCTCAACAACATTCAACAGGATAAGCAGTCTCAGGCGATTCAGCCCCAGAAAATGCGCACGATAAAAACTCACAGCGTAAAACCTTTGATGAAAAATCAGGCCAGCAGCCAGGGATCTGATCTAGGGTGGCGATGCAGAGTGCAGCAGTCTTCACTGTTCAGGATTTGATGCCGGCCCTGGCAGGTTGTTGTTAAGCAGGTATGACCAGGCCATCGCGACGAGCGCCTCTGCACCGAGACTCAATCCTGATTCATCAATGAAGAAGTCAGGGGTGTGGTGCGCAGCCACTTCGCTGATCGGTTTGCCAGGTGGCTTTCCACCTAAAGCAATAATGACCCCCGGCACCTCGCCCGCAAAAAACGAAAAATCTTCGGCGCCGGTGATGGGCTTCAGCAGATCCAGATGCTCTTCGCCAGCAAGCTCCCGTAAAACTTCGATACTGGCAGCTGTTAATGCAGGATCATTGACGGTAACGGGATAAGAAGTAGACAAAGGAATCTGCACATCCACGGTGGCTCCCATCGATGTGGCTACCCCTTCGGCAATTTCCCTGATCCGCTGGTGAATCTGTGCACGCATGTCTTCGTCCAGCGCGCGGATGGTACCCACCAGCTCCACCGTTTCGGGGATGATATTGGAGCGTAGCCCACCGTGTATGCTGCCCACGGTGACGATCGCCGGATGCTGGGTAATCTCAAGGTTGCGGCTGACTATGGTTTGCAGTGCGTTGATGATTTGTGCCGCAACCACCACACTGTCCACGCCCATCCAGGGTGAGGCTCCGTGAGCCTGCTTGCCATGTACAGTGATTTTGAAATCGTCGACGCTGGCATAAAATGACCCACTGACATAACCAATGTGCCCTGCTTCAAGTATTGCGCTGACATGCAATGCAAAGGCTGCATCGACTTTGGGATTTTGCATGACGCCCTCGGCAATCATCAATTCAGCTCCGCCTTCCTCGCCGATGGGCGCTCCTTCTTCAGCAGGCTGGAAAACAAATTTGATGGTTCCCGGCAAGTCTTCGCGCATGCTGGCCAGTATCTGTGCAGCCGTCATCAGGATCGCAACATGACTGTCGTGCCCACAGGCATGCATGACTGGCACATCCTGTCCGTTGTATTCTCCTCTGGCTTTGGATTTGAAGGGCAAATCGCCGCGTTCCTCGACCGGCAAGCCATCCATATCAGCCCGGAGCAATACCACAGGGCCTGGTTTTGCGCCGCGTAAAACGCCGACCACGCCGGTGTGGGCAACCCCTGTGGTAACCTCCATGCCCAAAGATTGCAGGTGTGCCGCAACGATTTCTGCAGTTCTGAACTCGCGGTTAGAGAGTTCTGGATGTTCATGAAAGTCACGTCGCCAGCTGATCAGTTGAGGATTCAATTCCTGGCTCATGCTCCTGATGGTTTCGAGCGGCAATTCGCCAGCAGACAAACTACTTGCAAGCAGCAGGACAAGAACATGACAAGACAGGTTTGCGATTTTGATTTTCACGCTTCACTCCAGAATGGATCAGGGGGTGTTTTTACAAGGTCAAAGAGTTCAGGCAGCAAAAACGGTTTGAACAGCAGACCATGGACAATTTGCAGCTGGTGGTCAAGACTGACTATGCTAAGCCATGGTTTTAGCTGCGTCTACATAACCCAGGAAGCTCTGCATAAAGCAGAGTTTCCCCTAAGTAATTCCAAGCCAGAGAGAGCCCGACTGTGTCCCTGATTTCTGAATTGATCCTTAAAAAACGTGATGGCCATGAATTAAGCAAGCAGGAAATTGCACTGTTTGTTGACGGAATTGGCAATCAACAGGTTAGCGATGCGCAGATAGCAGCATTTACGATGGCGGTGTGGTTTCGTGATTTGAGCGCCGCGGAGCTCAGGTCGCTCACTCTGGCCATGCGCGACAGCGGTACAGTTTTGCAATGGGGTGATCTGGATGGCCCGGTGCTGGACAAGCACTCCACCGGCGGCGTGGGAGACCTGGTCAGCCTGGTGTTGGCACCTTTGGTTGCAGCCTGTGGTGCCTATGTGCCGATGATATCCGGCCGTGGCCTTGGTCATACCGGCGGCACCCTGGACAAACTGGAGAGCATTCCGGGCTTTCATACTTCACCCAGCGAAGCTGAGTTCCAGCGGCTGGTGAAAAAAAACGGCCTGTCCATCATCGGGCAGACTGAGAACCTGGCGCCTGCCGATGGCCGGATCTATGCAGTGCGCGATGTAACGGCCACCGTGGCATCTCAGCCTTTGATCGTCTCTTCGATACTTTCCAAGAAGTTGGCCGAAGGGCTGGATGCCCTTGTCATTGACATCAAAGTGGGCAACGGAGCGTTCATGAAAACAAATGCAGATGCGCGAAAACTGGCTGATTGCCTGTGCCGCACTGCCCATGATGCGGGTTTGGCGTGTGATGCCATATTGACTGATATGTCGCAGCCCATATCCTGGTCTGCTGGCAACGCTGTGGAAATGCGGGAAGCCTGTGACTACCTGACAGGTGAACTTCGTCATCCCCGCTTGCATGCGCTGGTTATGGCCATCGCAAACGAGATGCTGCAACTGGGTGGACTCGCTGACTCTGAGTCCGCGGCTTCAAAGTTGCTGCAGCAGGCTTTGGATGATGGCCAGGCAGCAGAGAAGTTTTCCCGCATGGTAGCCGAGCAGGGGGGGCCTGCCGATCTGCTGGGTAATGCCAGCAAGTATCTGGCATTGGCGCCCTATGCACGTCCTCTGTTGGTAAATCACTCTGGCTGGATCAGAAACAAGAACATGAATCGGCTCGGTTTGGCTGTGGTCAAGCTCGGTGGTGGTCGCTTGCGCGCTGAGGACAAAGTGGACCATTCTGTAGGTTTGACTGGCTTGCGATCGACCGGAGAATATCTCCAGGCAGGTGATGAAATACTCACGATACACGCTCGCAATGAGTCAGAGTGGTCGCAAGCTGCCGATCAATGCCGCACAGCGATAGAGTTTTCTGAACAAGCCCCTGAAAATCGCGTTCGGGATATTATCCTGGATCGCGTCAAGGGTGTGGGAATAGTGCAGTCATGATTGAAACAGACAAAATTAAATTGATCGAAAAAGCAAAAGCTGCCAGTGCGGGCGCTTATTCACCTTACAGCAAGTTCAAGGTGGGGGCCGCTGTGCTGGACGCAGATGGCAAGGTGCATGTGGGTTGCAACGTCGAGAATGCTTCTTACGGGCTGACATCCTGTGCCGAACGAAATGCACTGGCTGCAGCTATGGCAAGCGGGATGCGTGATCTGACTGCAATCCTGATTTATGTGCCGGGTCAGCGATTGTTTGAACCCTGTGGTGCCTGTCGCCAGGTCATGCTGGAACTGATGCCGGCTTCAGCCCCGGTTTACTCGATTTCTGATGAAGATGAAAACCGCTGGACCGTGGCTGATCTGTTGCCCCAGCCATTCGTTTTTCGTGCTGATTGACTTGCTCGGTCCGGACTGCAAGGCATCGATACCCGTCACTTGATTTTCAATACAGCCGAGCTTCTGATATCCCCTGATTTGATCGCCTGCAATGCCAATCCAGCTTGGTGCAAGGGGTATTCCTGCAGCTCTATTGAAAAATCGTGCACCGTGGCCAGCTGCAGCATATGGCGCACATCGGCGCGCGTTACATTGGCGACGCTTTGTATGGATTTTTCCATCCACAGTTGGCCGGTATAGTCCAGGCCGGCCAGCAAATGCTGGTCTGTCGCCTCTTTGCGTATGGCATTGATGATCAACCTGCCAGCCGGTGCCAATTGCCGCAAAGCTGCAAGCACAGGCGCCCAGGCGGGTGTGGTATCAATCATGGCTGAAATGAGTTGTGGTGCTGTGTCTTCAGTATCGCCGGCCCAGTCAGCCCCAAGTTTCATTGCTATCTGGCGTTCCACAGCGCTGCGGGCGAATACAAAAACTGCGATGTCAGGATAAAGTGCTTTGGCTATCTGTAAAACCAGTCGGCCGGAAGATCCAAAGCCGGTCAAACCCAATACCATTGCCAAATCCCTGGCGATTGGCACGCCTGCGGACGGGTTTTACGCCTTGAAAGTCATGAAGGAAACGGGGGGGCACAGCGAGGACGTGACGGACGACGC
>JANOGQ010000083.1:0-4037 GCA_031406105.1 Lysobacterales bacterium
GGCATGAATGAGCAGGGCAGAGTTGAATCGGTGGCCATTACGGCGGGCTACATTACTGCGCGCAATTTTGCCTTTGATGTAACCCCGGCCCGGCTGGTGACCGGCCTGATTACCGAACGGGGAATCTGCCCGGCCAGTGAAGACGGTTTGCTGGGCTTGTACCCGGAGATGAAGTAACGCGGCGTGCAGGACCAGCAGCAAGGCTACGAGTTGATCGCAACCGCCCTGGCCATGAATGCCAGTGGCAGCAATGCCTGAACCCGCCGACTAAAACCCCTTTACCGCCTTCAGCACCATGGTTTTGGCTCACCGCGCTGGCGTCGCACGGCAATACGCTGATTTTTGCCAGCCAATACGACCATCTGGTAGAGGCTTTCCCGCGCCAGAGCCTGTCCTTCTGAACCCTTCCAGCTTTTGCGAAACAGGCGTTTGATGGCATTTACAGCATCCGGTGAGCGATCTGTCAGCTGCAAAGCCAGTTGCTGACTTGCTGCCACCACATCCTCACAAATCGCCGTCACCAGCCCCAGCTCAAGGGCCTGCTGCGCCGAGATCAATTCTGCGGTCATGGCCAGGCGCATGGCCTGGTCGCGCGGCAGCAATTCCCGCAAAGCCAGGGTGCCGCCCATATCCGGAATGATGCCCCATTTGGCTTCCATGATGGAAAGCTGCGCCTGCGGATGCACAGGCGGAAATCAGCGCCCAGCGCGATCTGCAATCCGCCGCCCAGGCAATTGCCCTGAATGGCCGCAATCACCGGTACCCGCAGTCGTCGCCAGCCTACACTGACTTTCTGTGCCAGGTTGGGATTCCAGGGCCAGCATTTCCACAATAACTTCAGAGGGCTGCTGCGCTTGCCGAACACGGCTTGGAGGTCCAGTCCGCTGCAGAAATCCGCACCTTCGCCGCCCAATATCACCACCCGCACATCCTTGCGCTTCGCCAGCGCTTTTTGGGCATCGACAATCGCATAGAACATGTCCAGGTCCAGAGCATTGCGCTTGTCGGCTCGGGATAGCTGCACCCGGGCAATGCCGTCCTTGATCTCCAGCCTTACGCGCTGACGAAAATGAATCATGGCTTTTCAGCTCCTGCCTATCGAGTCGGGCTTTTGGGTCGCGCCTTCTGGGCTTCTGGCGCCTAGCTTATCAGCACCTTGGTTCTCTATACTGGGCCAGCATAAAACGGGAGTTGTGAATGATCAGCAAGTTGCCGAACGCCGCTATCACCATCTTCACGGTCATGTCGAAAATGGCCCAGGACGAAGGGGCCATCAACCTGGCACAGGGCTTCCCGGATTTCGATGGTCCTGCCGCCTTGCGCGAGCGCGTTAGCTGGCATATGAATCATGGCCATAACCAGTATTCACCGCTGGCGGGAGTGCCGGAGTTGCGTGAACAGATTGCCACCAAAGTGCTGAACCTTTATGGCAGAAACGTCAATCCGGCCAGTGAGATTACCGTTACACCCGGCGCCACTGAAGCCTTGTTCTGCGCGATTACCGCCGTGGTGCATCGCGGTGATGAGGTGATTGTCTTTGATCCGGCCTACGACACTTACCAGCCCGCTGTCACGCTCAACGGTGGGCTTTGCCGGCACATTCCCCTGGCTTATCCGGATTTCCGCATCGATTGGCAACAGGTGCGCGACACGGTGAATGAACGTACCCGCCTGATCATTCTCAATACTCCACACAATCCTTCCGGCGCTTGCCTCAATGAAAGGGACTTCGCAGAGTTGCGCGAAATCGTGCGCGATCGGGATATTTACCTCCTCTCAGACGAAGTTTATGAACACATTGTTTTTGACCAGCAGCCGCACCTCAGCCTGCTGTCCTGTGACGAGTTGGCGGCGCGCAGCTTCGTGGTGTTTTCCTTTGGCAAAACCTATCACGCCACCGGTTGGCGGGTGGGTTATTGCCTGGCGCCGGCAGATTTGATGAGCGAGTTTTTGAAGATCCACCAATTCATCAACTTCAGCACCAATGCACCCATGCAATACGGCCTGGCCGATTTCTTGCGGGATGATCCGGGCTTCTGCCTCGGGCTGCCGGCCTTTTATCAGCGCAAGCGCGATTATTTCTGTGGCCTGATGGCAGGCAGCCGATTCAGGCTGCAGCCTGCCGCCGGCAGCTTTTTCCAGTTGGCCGATTACAGCCAAATCAGCGATGAACCAGACACTGATTTTGCCAACCGGCTGACCCGCGAGGCCAAGGTGGCAGTGATTCCAGTGTCAGTTTTCTACCAGCATCCGCCGCAGCAAAAAGTAGTGCGCTTCTGCTTTGCCAAGAACGAGCAAACGCTCAGCCAGGCGGCAGAGCATTTAATCGGGTTGTAGGCGAATACTGATTTATTCGCAGTCACTTTGGCACAACGAGGTGCCAGACACCTACCAGATCCGGCAAACATCAGCATCCGGTTTTACCAAAGCAGCAACAGCCGGGCAGTTGAAGGCTTGGGCGAACTCCGGCATGTTCACTACCACGCCGTTGATGCGATAACTGGGTGGTGAATGCGGGTCGGTGGCTGCATGCAGGCGCAATGATTCCGGGCGTTCGGCAGCACAGGCCCATTGTGCGAAACCCACAAAAAAGCGTTGATCCGGGGTCAGTCCGTCAGCCGGCTGCAGTTCCTGCACGGCAGTTTCCCGCTGCCACGCGTCCCAGGCCAGAATCAGGCCGCCGAGATCGGCGATGTCTTCACCTGAGGTCAGGTCGGCATTGATAAAAATTTCATCGATCACGCGGTAGCTGCCGTACTGCTTGCGGATGCAGTCAGCACCCTGTTCAAAGGCGCTGGCATCTGCTGCCGTCCACCAGTCCCGGAGATTGCCGTCGCCGTCGTACTGACGGCCCTCATCATCGAAACCGTGCACCAATTCGTGGCCGATCGTACCACCGGTGTTGCCGTAATTCGGGGCATCGTCCAGCTTTGGATCATACAGCGGGGGCATCAGCACACCGGCCGGAAAATTGATGTCGTTCATGGATGGGTTGTAATAAGCGTTTACCGTGGCGGGCGTCATGAACCACTCACCGCGATCCAGCGGCTGGCCGATGCGGGCCAGTTGCCTTTGCAGGTCGAACCAGGTGGCGCGTGCGACATTGCCGTAAAAATCATCGGCTTTGATCGTGACGGCTGAATAATCACGCCATTGGTCGGGATAGCCAATTTTGCCGCGCATTTTCTGAAGTTTTTCGTGCGCCTGGGCTCGGGTTTCCGGGCTCATCCAGCCCAGCGAATCTATGCGCTCGGCCATGGCTTGCTGGATCTGTACAGTCATGCGCTTGACATCCTCACGAACCTGCGGCGGGAAATTGCGTTCGACAAATTCCCGCCCCAGTGATTCGCCCAGTTGCTGATCGACCAGGCTGACACAGGTTCGCCAACGCGGCCGCTGCTCGTTGATGCCACGCAGGCGCTGGCTGTAGAAAGCAAAATTCTGCTCACGGAAAGGCTTGGAAACCATTTCGGCGCGGGTATTGAGCAAGCCCCAGCGCAAGTAGGTTTTCAGATCGTCCAGGGATTCACGCTCGATAGTTGATTGTACTTCCAATAAGAACAAAGGCTGGCTGACATTGATCCAGGGTTCGGTGGAGAGGCCGGTTCGGCTGAACAGCGCAGCCCAGTCCAGCGCAGGCGCCATTTGCTGCAATTCTGCCAGCTTCATTCGGTGGTAAGTATTGTAAGGGTCACGACGTTCCACCAGGGTTAGCGAAGCTTTTGCCAGCGCAGACTCAATACGCACCACGGTGAGCGCGGACTGTTGCGCCTGTTCGGCGCTCTGGCCTGATAGCCGGAACATAGCCGCCACATGCTCACGGTAGGCTTGCATGATGGATTTGCGATCGTCTGTGTCTTCCAGGTAGTAGTCACGATCCGGCAGGCCCAGCCCGCCTGCGAACACAGCGCCTATGGTTTGTGTGGCATCTTCTGCATCCTGTTCCGAGCCTATGGCCATGAAGTAATTCTGCGTGTCGCTGACTGCAATCAATTCGCCGAGCAAGGCAGCAATGCCCTTGCGATCCTGCAACTGAT
>JANOGQ010000090.1:0-3817 GCA_031406105.1 Lysobacterales bacterium
ACCGAGCCCTCACGCGAAGAAACCTCACCACTTACCGAAGCCTCTGCTTTGGCCTTGCACATTTCCACCTTGCTGGGAGTCAGCCCCCGATTTTCCAGTGGCCACCTGACAACGAATAACCGGGCGATTGGCGGTTCCTATCGCAGCTTCACCCATCTGAATGATGAGCGCATCTTCATTGATTACAACGCGTTGGGTGTGTTTGCTTACATGCGCGCAGCAGATGCGCTACGCAAAGTGCTGCCACTGGGCGTATCGCATCGCCTTGCCTGGCATCTGTTTGCAGATGCCAGGCTCGCCCTGGAGCAGGTAACAAAATGGAACGACCGGCTGTTTGATGAACTCGATGTTGATCGTTTTTTCTTCTGTGTCCGCCCCTACTACAAACCTTATCGTGTCTGGGCGAAAGTGCATCGAGGCGCCAATGCCGGGGATTTCGCCGGAATCAATGTGATTGATGTACTGCTGGGCGTTTGCAGCGCAGACAATCCGAGCTATGCACAACTTCTGGCTGACAAGTTCCTGTTCATGCTTCCCGAAGACCAGGCCCTGCTAAAAGACTGCATGCGCCGAACCAGCTTCATCAACCAATTTCTCGCTCTGCGCGTGGAACACCAACAGGACGAATGGTATCGTCACAATCTCGAGGCATTTTTACAGGTGGTGGATATGCATGGCAGGGCTGCCTCTCAACACCACGACCGACTGGTACATAAATACATCGAAGGCCCAGCCGCCCATATACCCGAACAAAACCTGCAAAATCTGACCGCCAGCGGGCCACCTCTGCCCATCCTGTTGCAGTCACTGCAGAATCTCAGGGATTTACGTCTGGCAGCGGAGCGAGACGATATTCCCAGCCGCCACCGTGAATTGGCCGAGCTGCGATCCAGTCTTGATCAGCGATACATGTAATGGCCGTGGTAATAGTTTGGCAGCAGGCGCGAATATTGCGCGTGCAGAAACTCGACCAGGTCGGTGAGCTCCGTTACGGTCATGATGTCGCCGAAGGGCGGCATGGGTGACAAGTCCGCATCTCTGCCAACCTCTTCCAGCTTGGTTTGATAGCTGGGCGATATCACGTGGTTGGGATAAACCACGGCCGTCAGCAACTCTCCATAATCCTTGACTCGCATCACCTTGCCACCTAACTGCACTACAAAGGGTGGCTCAAAGGTTCGTTCGGGCAACTCCACACCATCAATGTCGTGGCAGCGATAGCAATTGAAGGCGATAAACACTTCCCGGCCGGCCTCAATATCTCCCTTGGGCAAGACAAAGTTCTTGACCGGCTGCTCCTTGGAACACGCCACGGTCAACAGGGTGGCAGCCGTCATGAATACGATTGCAGTCGCAAGTGAAGTTTTGATACCCATAACAGAGCCTCCAGAAATGAGGGTAGGGTTTCATAGTGCCACTGATGGGCGCTTCCCGCCATGCGCTGGATCAAGAAAAGCTTCTCTGTCATTATTCCAGACCACCACACCCCACGGCCGTCATTCCAGAGCTTGCTACGCAATTCTGGTATGACGGCCGATGCATGACGGCCGTCGAATGCTTAAAGGCTGTTGATACACATCTTTGTTATGCTTGTCCGAATTGCATTTTACTAATCGATGGTGAAACCCCATGCTGAAATTCCATCCAGCCTTGACGCGACTCCCCGCCAATGTGACGCTTGTCGCTGTATTGTTGGGAATCCTGTTGATGGCACCTGCCGCTTACGCACAGAAAACCGCCAAACCTGTTCTGCATGGTAAGCATTGGGTGGCCGTGACCGGCAAACCCCTTGCAGCCACCGCTGGTGCCCTGATGTTTGCCCGGGGTGGCAATGCCATCGACGCTGCCTGCGCCATGCTGGGCGCAACCTCCACCATGTGGGATACCCTCGGTTGGGGCGGCGAAACCCAGGCTCTGATTTACAACCCGCATACCGGCGAAATCAAAGGCATCAATGCGCTGGGGGTTGCCCCTACCGGGGCCACCGCAGAGTTCTTCAAGGACCAGGGCATGCAGTATCCCCCTGAGTTTGGGCCTCTGTCAGCGGTGACGCCTGGCACGCCAGGCGGCTTGATGGTGATGCTCGCCGAATACGGCAAACTCAGCCTGGCCGAGGTTCTGGCGCCATCCATACAGATGGCCGAAGGCTATCCCATCGAAGCCGCTCAAGCCGATAACATAGAACGCCAACGTGATGTGCTCAGACAATGGCCGGATTCAAAACGCGTGTTCCTGCCACACCTGGATGCGAGTGATAGCAGCATACGTGCTGCGCCCGTGGGCGGAGAGATTTTCCGCCAGGCAGACCTGCAGGCCACCCTGCAGAAGCTGGTTGATGCCGAAGCAGCTGCCCTGTCTGACGGCAAAACGCGCAAAGAGGCCATCTACGCCGCCTATGAGCGCTTCTACCGGGGTGATATTGCCGAGGAAATTGTCAGCAGCACACGCGAACATGGCGGACTGTTCACGCTGGAGGATCTGGCGAACTGGCAAGTCAAAATCGAGCAGCCAGTGAGCACGCATTACAAGGGCATTGATGTCTACAAGCTGACCACCTGGACCCAGGGCCCGGCCATGTTGCAGGCGCTGAATATCCTGGAAGAGATCGACCTCAGGGCCATGGGATACAACAGTGCCCGCTATATTCACACGCTCTACCAGGCGATGAATCTGGTCTTTGCCGATCGCGATTTCTATTACGGCGATCCTGCTTTCGAACCACAGTCGCCAGTGGCGGGCCTGCTTTCCAAAAAATACGCCGAGCTGCGGCGCAACCAGATCAACTGGAACCAGAACGACGAGAATGTAAAACCCGGCAACCCCTATAACTTCCAGAAGGGCAAGAACCCTTTCCTGGACTTACTCGAAAACTGGACCACCATCCCTCCGGCGGCCGAAGCCAAGGGTGTTGATGGCTTCCAGCAATCCAGCGTATTTGATCTGGACGCGAGTTTTATTGCCGGCACCACTTCAATCCAGGCCGCGGATGCTGAAGGTTGGGTGATTTCGGTCACGCCCAGTGGCGGCTGGATACCCGCGTTCATTGCCGGCAATTCCGGCATAGGCCTGAGCCAGCGCATGCAGAGCTTTGTGCTGGATGAAGCGCTGAACCCCTACAATGTGGTGGCTCCCGGCAAACGACCGCGCGTTACGCTTACACCCAGCCTGGCAATGAAAGACGGTAAACCGCTGCTGGCTTTTTCGGTGCAGGGCGGCGATACCCAGGACCAGAACCTCTTGCAGTTCTTCCTCAACATGGTCGAGTTCGGCATGAATGTTCAGCAAGCCACGGAAGCGCACAACATCACCAGTTACCAGATGCAGAGTTCATTCGGTGCCCATGTTTCCGAGCCCGGGCGACTGGAAGTCACCCACCAGGTGCCCGAATTCACCCGCATTGAGCTCGAAAGGATGGGCTATAAAGTTGAAGTGATTGACCGGACTTACAGCCCCATCACCGCCATCTGGTTTGATGCCGAACACGGCACGATGTGGGGCGGAGCCAGCGACTACGGGGACGATTACGGGATTGCCTGGTAACTAAAAAAAGGGGCCGGTCGGAACACTTGAAAAAAGGGGCCAAAAAAAAGGGGCCGGATACAATTTAACGTTAAATTGTATCCGGCCCCTTTTTTTGCAACACATCCGCATCATCCGGATTTTGCCTTAACCCAAGACGGCGATGGTCTTGCCTCGCAAATTCGCCAAAGTCGATTGGGTCGCGGCGTGAAGCGCCTCCATAGCGGCTTTCCGTCCCACAAATGAAAACTCGTATGAAGAGTTCCCCAATGGAGACGAATCATTAATTAGTCGAACT